>QHVX01000225.1 GCA_003222375.1 Acidobacteriota bacterium | reverse complement strand
TTTGGACGAATTAAAGCACTCGCACGAACGCGGAAATTCCGCGGACTGCTTTTTGCTAAGCTTCGATGGGGCAAGGAGCTGCACGGATATCGATGGGCGACTGGAAAAGCAACGTCATCGAGGACACGAAGTCTATCCAGGACGTGATCCGGCAAACCAGGACGATCGCCGTCCTCGGCATGAAACCCGACTCGCACGCGGACCAGCCCGCTCACTACGTTCCTGCCCATATGGCTGCTGCTGGATACGAGGTGATTCCCGTCCCCGTCTACTACCCCGACGTCACACAAATCCTCGGCAAGAGAGTTTTTCGGAAATTGACGGACATCAGCGGCCCCATCGACATGGTCAACGTCTTCCGCCGGCCCAAGGACATCCCGCAGCACGTCGAAGAGATCCTGGCCGTCAAGCCCAAGAGTGTCTGGTTTCAACTCGGAATCCGGAACGATGAAGCTGCCCGGCGGCTGGCTGAGGCCGGCATCAAGGTCGTGCAGGACCGTTGTCTGATGGTCGAAGAAGGGCGCATGACCCGGTAGGTGAACCGCTACCTCGTCGACCTCCCGCCGTTCTCCTTCTGGGTTCATGAATCTGGGTCCGGGGTTCCGGTCGTCCTGATCCACGGCCTGGGCGGCTCGTCGGATTGGTGGCGACACAACATCAGTACGCTCGCGGGCGAATACCGCGTAATGGCGGTCGACCTGGTCGGATTCGGCCGTAACCGTTTGTTTTTGCGCCGAAGCAAGCTGCCGCTCGGATTTGATCTGATCGCATCGCTGCTCACCCGTTGGATCGAACAATCGATTCGCGAGCCGGTGCACCTCGTGGGAAATTCGATGGGTGGACATGTTGCGATTCATGTCGCAGGCGCGCGGCCCGATCTCGTGCGATCGCTGACGCTCGTCAACTCGAGCGGCATTCCATTCGAAATCGCGCCCGGCCAGCACATTGCGAATCTAATCGTGCCGCGCGGCGCCCTTTCGTTTTCGACGGTCCTCGTACGCGACCTCTTCCGTGCCGGTCCGACCGCAATTGCCGTCGCGTTCGCCCATTTGCTGCGCGACGATGCTCGTCCATTGCTGCAAGGTTTGACGATGCCCGTTCTTTTGCTGTGGGGCGCGCACGATCCGCTCGTTCCGGTCTCATACGCGAAGCAGATGAACGCGATCATCCCGAACTCGCGGCTGCGCATCATTCCGCGGGCAGGGCACATTCCGATGTGGGAAAACCCGAGCGCGTTCAATGCGGCGCTCCTCGAGTTCCTCCGTGAACATTGATACCTTCTCGTGGCGCATCGTACGCATCAACGGCATCGCCTACCGCGAGGCCGGACCCGCCCGCAATGTCGTTCTCATTCATGGTCTCGGTATGTCGAGCGCGTACTTCGATCGACTTGCGCGAGCGCTCTTTCATCGAGGCTGGTCGCCGATCGCACCCGATCTTCCCGGCTTCGGTGAGAGTAGAGATGGACCTTCGGTTGGACCAGAACATCACGCGGAGATTCTTGCATCGTGGGCGGATGCGCTCGGAATTCGCGACGCAATCTGGATCGGGCACTCGCTCGGCTGCAATGTGATCCCGCACTTGCGTCCCGACCTTGTTCGCAAATCAGTCTACATCGGACCGCTGTGGAGCCGGCGGACACCGCTGCGTATCTTCGGCGCGCTGATGCTCGACGCGTTTCGTGAAGACTTCGCGCTGTTCGGCTACGTCATCCGAGCGTATTGGCGGTGTGGGTTCTGGCGCTGGTTCGCAACCTTCCGACGTTATGACGGCGATTTGCGAGTCGATCCGCCGTCGAACGCGGTGATGATCGCCGGACAGGAAGATCCGCTACCCGATCGACAGTTCATTCGCGACTTGCAAGGGGTCGCCGGCGCGCACGCGTGTCACTTCGCATATCCTGAAGCTGTTGCTGACCAACTTTCGGATCTTGTCGTTGATCGCAGTCGCCCTGACAGCTTGTCGCGTGCGTGAAGCGCCGCTGATGCAGGACGCTGCTGCCGATTCGGAAAACATCGTCCGTTTCAACCTTCAGCCGCGGGATGATGCTCCGGTTCTGATCTCCGCGAAGGATGTGCAGGTCTCGCCCGATCGCGGGAGTTTGAAATTCAAACTCAACAGGGTGCTTCTCGTCCGCGCAGCGAACGAAACGGGCGACATCAATCCGACGAGCTTTAAGCTGCGTCTCTACATTCGCGGCGCCGACGGCAGCATGCAACTCGTGCGCGAATCCGATCGCCTTGCCGTTTTAACTCCTCGGCTGACGAGGACACAGCCGCGGCTCGAGTGGCGACCACCTTTCGAAATGAGGCTCTACAACGTTGCCGCACAGTGCGAAAAAACGTGCGTGATCGTGGGCGCGCTTGAATTCTTCGGCGGCGAAGCCGAAACGGCACCAACCGAATTGCACCTGATGACGGGAACGGGCGTCATGGCGTCGCGCAAAGCGGGAGAAGATCCGTGTCGATGGTTGCTGGCGGCGCAGGCATCAGCGGTTGTCGGATCGCCGATGAAATATCGAGAGCCGAACAGCGGCGATTGCACGATGGTGCCGGAAAGCGGATTGGTACCAACGTTCTACTACACGGTTTTCGATCGTCCGGTGCGCTTCAACGATCAGGCTCTTCGAAGCGATGCCGAAAACGTCCGCGCCGGTGATCGCGCCGTGTGGATTCCAAGCAATGCGATTTTGTGGGCCGTCCGCGGGCAGCGAATGGTGGGATTGCGCATGGGGCCTCCGGGCGCGCCGCCGGCGCCGACACCGAAGCTGCGCGAGCAGGCAGGGGCTCTCGCGCGAGCCATCATCAGCGGAATGTAAGTCAGTCGTTCTGGCCCTGGCTCCGAATGACGAATTTCTCGGCGGCGTTGCCGCCAACCAGGACGACCAGCGCGATTCCGAAGCCGATCAACGCCACAGCCCACTGCCCCGCGCCGCACGCGACACCAAGTGATGCGACCAGCCAGATCGAGGCAGCGGTGGTCAGGCCGGTCACCATCTCGTCGCTGCTGCTTTTCAGAATCGCGCCGCCTCCGAGGAAGCCGACGCCGGCGATCAAGCCCTGGATGACGCGGCTCAACGCTTCCACGTCGGGCGTCTTCATGTTCACCATTGCGGCGGCGACGACGACGATCAGCGCCGATCCGAGTCCGACCAGCGCGTGCGTTTTGAGACCGGCAGGTTTGTGGCGCAACTCGCGATCGAGACCGACGCCGGCCGCCACCAGGGTGGCGGCGCCCAGTCGCATCGCGATCTCACCGATGTACGACATCTCCATGCGGCGATGATACCGCTTCGTGTCGCGTGAGCAGTCGCGTGAGCCAGAGATTTGTGAGCTTCTCGACCACCGTGTTTTGGCGCAGCCGCGCGCGGAGGTTGATGAAATCGACTTCGTCCATCTTCTGGTCCTGATTGAAACATGAGAAGACGAAGCTCTCTTTTCCACTCACCGGATCGACGTGACGCTGCAGACACTGCGCGCAGACCTGCTTCATCATGCATTGCATCGGCGAGTTGATGGATGCGATCCCGACGTGGTTGGGGTTGAGATACGGCGCCAGAACGCCATGACGCGCTTCTTTGACGGCGCGCATCATGCCGTCGGATCCGATCGCGACGATCCGCTGCATCGATTTGAGATCGATTCGTTTGTCATCCCGAGCGTAGCGAGGGACCTGGGGGTTGGGCGGCGCATCATCGTTTCCCACCCGCCCAGATCCCTCGCTAACGCTCGGGATGACAGCGCTCGCGTACCACTGCATCGCCTGCACGATGTTTCCGACGAATGAGAGATCCTGCGGACGGCGCGGCGCGATCGGCTCCCCGGCGTCGACGGACCAGATGACCTGATCGGTGCCCGCTTCGATCTCGTCGCGTTTGAAGACATCCTCTTTTTTCTTGTAGCCCGCGAAGTAGACGACCCTGCATCCGTTGTCCTTCAGCGCCCGCGCGATCGAGAACAGCACGGCGTTACCGAGGCCGCCGCCGGCGAGGAGGACGTTGTCGTGGCGAGGAATCTCAGTGGGCGTGCCCGTCGGTCCCATGACCACCACCGGTTCGCCATTGCGCAGCATCGCGCACAGGCGCGACGATCCGCCCATCTCGAGGATGATCAACGAGAGAAGGCCGCGCTCTTTGTCGGTCCACGCCCCCGTCAGCGCGATGCCCTCCATCACGAGGCACGTGCCGTCGAGCTGCGTCGCGTACGTTT
>QHVX01000245.1:2997-9039 GCA_003222375.1 Acidobacteriota bacterium | reverse complement strand
GTGTCGAAAACGTCGATGCCTGGTTTGGTGAAGAAGCGCTCGACCTCAATGCCGCCGGGACGGGTCTCCTTGCGGCGGACGGGTTTGGGCGGGTTCGAGCGGGAGCGAAGCGGGGTCGAAATCTCCATGGACGTCATGATGAACTCTCCTCTTCACTGAAACAAAGGCGCCCCGCGCGGGGGCGCCTTCAACTCACATTGCGATGATCTCAGCGCGCTGACCAGCGCAGTAAACCGGGCCTGCTGCGTGGCACTGGCGACTTCACCTTGACCGTGACCTGGTACTCGCGGAATTGCAGCGATACAGACCGTAGAGGGGAACGAGCGGCCAAACGCGATTGCTTTACATCCTTCATTGTCCCTCCCTCGCGCCGTGATGTTGTGGTTGCAGGACAAGCTGAAGTCATCGCAGAGGGAGAACACCAAATCGGGCTTAAGTATTCGCACTTTCAGATATTTAGTTCGCAGGCGCTCGACCGCATTTCCGTCGCTTTCCCACCGCTTTCCCACCGGATTCTCGCAGGATATCCGCCGACGAATCCGCAGATTTTCCGCGCCTTTTCCGCATCTTTTGCACATGTCGTTGTGCGACTTCTTTTCCGCAATCTTTGCGCAGTGATTTCGCAGGATTTGACGTACTGAGCCGGAAGGAAAAAGGGCGAAAAAGAAGCGCTATTCGAGGCGCTGCGGAAAACGTCTCCCGGTTCTCAGTTCTCGGTTGTCAGCTCCGCTTTTCCGCCGACGCTAGAAATTACCCGAGGCTCCCGCGCCACCAAATTCGCCGCCACCGCCTACGGGCTGTGGAGCGCCGCTGCCCTCGGCTGCGTGTCCCGGCATCAGTGTCGGAGCCACACTCATGACGTCCTGGAGCTCGCTCTTTTTTGTGACGCCGAGGACGAAGCCGGTTTCTTTGCCGCGAAGGGAACGCATGATCGCGGCCGCCGACGCGAGCGTGACCGCGCCGATCACGATCAGAGCGCTCTCGACCGAAACAGGATTGAGATCGTGCGCTTCGACGATCGCGATCGCGAGGCATAGAACGGCCGTCATCAACGGGACTCGCAATCGCATGTGAACGCCGACGATCGTGAAAAGAGCGGCCAGTCCGACGAAGATCGCAGCGATCCTCATATCGGTAGTCCACGACTCGAGCCGCAACGCGACGGCGACATAGCCGGCAATCGGCATCACGAGAATCAAAAACTGCCACAGCATCTCTGTCGATGGCCGCTGCCATTCGCGCGCGAGTCCGGCGAGAGCGATCAACGCAACGCCAATCGCCAACAAGAGGGCGAGCCAATGCCACCCCTTCGCGGCAACGTACGCGACGACCAGAGTCACCGCCGCAGTACCGAAAAGCGCATTGCGCACACGCCATCCAGCAAGTGCAGCGGCGGCCGCGAAGACGAGAATCGCTTCGACTCTCCCCGAGCTCGGAAGCGAAAAGATGAACGCGAACAGGCCGCCGATCCACAGCGCCGATTCGACGCCCGTTCGCCAGAACCGCGATCGCCGGATCAAGAGCTCCGCCACCACGATGGACGCCGGCGCAACGATCCAGCCGGCAGGCAAACTGAGAAGCGTGATGAAGCCGTACAGCGCGGAAAGCGCGATGATGGTCAGAACGAAGAACACGATCTGGACGATGAGCGACATGTGCCGCCACGTCTTCGCGCGCTCTTCTTCAGGCGTCGGCCAGGCGTTCTTTTTGAAATCGGACATGGGTCGCAAATAGTGCGGCAATTGCCGCGATCGTCGAAATCAGGAGATAGAACGAGGCCAGGATCGGCTCGTGAATCCAATCGACCACGACGAAGTCGATGGCGATCAGACCATACACGCCGGCATACATCAGGAAGAGCTCACGCCGGCTCTTCAATCCGTAGGTCAACGAGCCGGCGGCGAAGATGGCAGTCACCAGGAATCCGGTGTACTTCGTCGAGGGATCGAAGGTCAGACTCAGCGCGCCCCAGAACGCGATGTTCGTGGCGGAGTGCTCGAAGAGGCCATTGAAGTCCGCTTTGCGATTGGCGACCCGCCACGTCAGCAGAACGGCGGCGCAGATGAATGCGCGGAACGCGAAATCGGCGTTGCTCGAGAAAATCTCGTGCTTCTCGATCCCGAACCACGAGGCCAGTGCGGCCACCGAGAGTGAAAGGACAGCGCGATTGCCGAAGTAATAGGCCGCGGCGGCGTGGAGAACCGCGAGCAGCAGGAAGTGGCGCTGCCACTCGCTGCCTAACAAATGCCACTGGCTCTCGATGAAGCCGACGTCCGCGGAAATGAGGAGGGCGCCGAGGAGAACCATGTAGTCGCGGACGCTGCTTTGCTTCCACACTGCAAACGCATAACAGGCAATCGCCGCAAGGGCGACTGCCATCGCGATCGTGAGAGGCCCGATCTGATCGAAATGCTTCGTGATGACGATGCCGACGCCGGTGGCGATCAGCATCACGCCGAGCCAGGCGAGCGACCGCAACTCAGTTCCGATCGGGACGATGTCGCGGCGCTCGCCAACCAGCATCAGCTAAGAATACGCCGCGTTCGGTTGTGGACGATCACCGCCATTCTCGCAGCGCGAAGCCGCTTACCGGCAACGAGCGAAGCCGAAAGGATCACCATTACTGTCAAGAGCATGAACATGAGCGCCTCCTTGGACCCGTACACAAGGTCGGTTCGCCGGTCAGGGACCTTAGTGATCCGCCTCACGCCGTTTCCAGATCGCGACACCATTCTCGGCAAATGCGGGAGAGAAGTTGTTTTCGATGTAACTCCACACTAACGGCGCGCGCATTCGATTCGGCACGCCGTCGATGATTCCCAATCCATCGGGAAACTCGATCACGACCGCGCGAATCGATGGATCCCGCTGCAAAGTCGCAATCACATCTTTCTGAGCACTCTCACTCTCGTAGAAGGGCACTCCGGCGTGTGGAATCGGACAATTCCGATTGAACAGGTAGTAGAGAAGGGCGGCGTAAGTGAAGTCGAAGAAGGTCTCGCTCGGCCGGAGCTGTGACGTCATAAAGCGCTGCATCGACGCCAGAGCGGCGGCGGTGCGCGGCAACATCACCGCGTCACGCGCGCGCGGAAGCGAGCGGAATTCCACCCAACCGGCCGGTCGGAGACCGTGAGAGCGCCTGAGCGGCGTTGCGAGGTCGAAGATGTGCGCCAGCGGCCGCGCAAGAAGCACGATCGCGATCGCAACCGCGATGGCTGCCGGATGCCGCCGAAATCGGAACAGGACCGCCACGACGAACGCCGCCAGCGCGAATTCGTAGTAACCATGCTGCCGCTCAATCCATGCAAGGCCTGCGATCGCGACCCACAGGCCGACGTACCAGATTGCGTCTCCCCGCCTGGTGCGAAGCGGACTGCGCGCAAAGGCAGCCGCAGAAATGATGATCGCGACCAGCCACAAGACCGCCGAGAGGCACCGCGGATTCGGAAGCTGCCAGATCATCGCGCTGAGCGAGCGCAAACAGTCGGGAATCGCGAGCGGACCGCTCACGAAAACCCGGCCGCTGCGGACGATGTCGAAAGTCCCGGTGAAGAACGCGATGGCGAATCCGCCGATCGCGAACAACAACAGCGCCGGAATGAGGACGCCGAAGAATCCGATCGCGACGGAACGCGCCGCTCGCAGACACTGCGGCCAACGCAAAATCAGAATCAACGCAACGACACCGGTGTAGGCAGCGAAGTCGACGCTGGTCAGCAGCGCAAGAGCGAGCAGTGCTCCGCCGGCGATCAACCAGCGGTTCGATCGCAAACGCACCGCAGTCGCCAGCACAGCAAGACAGAGAAGCGCGGGAATGCTCCGGAGAAAAAATGTCGACGCTGGAAACAGAGCGAAGCCGAGGAGGACGGCCAGGCAGCCAGCGGCGCTGCTGCCGGATGCCGCCAGCGCAACGAAATAGATCGCAGCCAGATTCAGTGCCGCGATGACGCGTCGCGCCCGGAGGACTTTGCCGATCGTGTCGGCGCCGCTTTTCATGAAAACGAAATCGAGGCCGCCGTCGGAAAGAAATCCATGCGTGGGCAGAACCTCGACGTACGGCCGCTCCCCACGGGCCATTTCCGACGCGACGAGGAAATCGTGGCCGTCTTCGAAGAAGTCGATCAGCGGCGGCGAATCGATTCCGACCAGCGCGAGCGAGTAGGCGGTCAGTGCGATCGGATAGATGACCAGCGCCAGGAGTCGCGCCGTCAGGCGTTCGCGATCGATGCGCGACGCGATCAACGGTGTCGCGATGATCCAAATCAGCGCGAGCCATCCACCATGGCCGTTGATTTCAAACAGGAACGCCAGTGGCGCAGCGGCGAAGGCCAGCGGCCGTCGCACGATGAGGCGCAGGACGAAAACTGCGATCGCCGCGCGCTCGAAGGTCGCAATGGCGGTCTTGCCGAACTCGATGTCGAGGAACGCGAAGTATGTGGCGAGAAAAACGGGAAGGAGAACGACATCGTCACGTGAAAACCGCGGATTCAACTTTCGCGCGAGGACGATTCCGGTCGCGACGATGCCGTGCAGCAAGACAAAAGCGCGGCGCAGTAGCTGATGGTTGCCCAACGGATGCCGTTCAGATATCGCGCTGCGACGTTGCCGACAATCGCGAACGCGATGATGAAAAGGAGCAGGGCTGAGAATTGCACCACCGGCCCGGCGGGCGACAATCTGTCGGCCGGCAGCGCCCCAGGAAGCTCGCCCGGCGCGGCGCGGAATTGCAGCAACGGCGCGATGCCGATGGCGACGGCGGCGCCAAAAACAGCGGTTGCGGCACGAACCATGGAGCGATTATTAATGCATATGCGGAGAGGCAGCACACTGTTGTTCGCTCTTTTTGCTGCTGCTCAGATGCACGCGGCGTCGGCGTATCCGCCCGCCTTCCGCTGGCACACCATTACGACCGAACACTTCTACATTCACTACCACCAGGGCGAAGAAGATCTCGCATCGCGCGCTGCCGTGTATGCAGAGAACGCTTATGCGCGTCTGGTGCCGATGATGGGATGGCAACCGTCGGGACGCACGGATGTGGTCCTCGCCGATCATGTGGATTTCTCGAACGGATCGGCGACTCCGTTTCCAAGCAATCGCGTCGAGATCTACGTCACCGCGCCGGGCGGCGATCCGTCCTCGCCAATCGCAAACTACGACGACTGGCTCAACCTCGTTTTGACGCACGAATACACACATATCCTGCACCTTGATCAGGCGCGCGGTTTCGGGCGCGCGATGCGGATGGTCTTCGGCCGGAATCCACTTCTCTTCAGCTTTCCGAATCTCTTTTCACCGCTGTGGTTCATCGAGGGCATCGCCACGGTATCCGAAACGGAAAACACGAATGCCGGACGGCTGCGAGGAACGTACGTCGACATGGTCCTGCGCACGGCGGCCGTGGAAGATCGATGGGCGACCGAGGCCCAGGCGAGCGGATTGAGTCCGTATTGGCCGGTAGGTGGCGCGCGCTACTACTACGGATCGAAGTTTCTATCGTGGCTCGCGACGACGCGCGGCGTCGACAAGCTGCGACTCTTCATGAACGACTACTCCGGCAACGTCATGCCGTTCCGCGTGAACGCGTCGGCGGAAGACGTCTACGGCGTCAGCATGAAAGAGCTGTGGCAACAGTGGAGCGTCGAACAGCAGCGCACCTACCGCGCGGAGCGCGACAAGCTGGCCGCCGACGGTCTCACAACACGTGAGAAGCTCACCAGCCAGGGATACGACACCATCAACCCGATTCTTTCCCCTGACGGAACGCGCGTGGCGTACAGCCATCGCGGTCCGTTCGAGCGCGCGACGATCCGCGTTCGCGACGTCGCGTCGAATCGCGACATTGCGACGCACGCAATCAATTCCGTATCGCCCCTGTCGTGGAGAGCGGACGGCCGGGCGATCGCGTATTCGGATCTCGAATATGTCGCGTCGTTTTCGATCCTCTCCGATCTGTACCTCTGGGATTTGGACCGCGGAACGCGCCGGATCACGCGCGGCGCTCGGTTGAAAGACCCGGCGTTCACACCCGATAGTCAAATG
>QHVX01000245.1:0-2990 GCA_003222375.1 Acidobacteriota bacterium | reverse complement strand
GACATCGAAACCGGCGCGATCAACCCGATTGTCAACCCCGACGACGACCGGCAGTTCGAAGCGCCGGCGGTCAGCCACGATGGAAATCGCATCGCGGTTGCGGAGTGGCACGACGGGACCGTCGATATCGTCCTGTACACGCGTCGCGGTCAACGCATCGAAAATCTCACGCGCTCGCTCGTCCGCGCCGTGAACGCTTCACCGCGATTCTCACCAAACGATCGCACGATCTGGTTCAGCAGCGACGTGACCGGCATTCCGAACCTCTACTCGGTCGGCGTGAGCGGAGGTGAACCGCAGCGTCTCACGAATGTCTACGGCGGAGCGTTGTACCCGACATCGATCGACGGACGCCGGTTCTTTTACAGCGACTACTCCTCGAATGGTTTCGATCTCGCGAGAACTGAGGTCACGCGGACGTATCCCATCCCCCACCGCGAGATACCGGCGACGGTCGTCGGCAACGCTTCGCGTCCGGAAGTCTCCATCCCTCGAGTGCCTGCTAACAGCCATGCTGCGGTCAACGACTACTCACCATGGCGATCGCTGCGGCCGCGATGGTGGATCCCGATCATCGGTACGGCGACGATCAGCGGCGAAGAGAAACCTTTCGTCAGGTGGCGACGCGATTGGCCGTCATGCGTACGAGGCGACGATTGCCAATCGACTGTATGGAATCGTCTACGCTTACGACCGCTTCTATCCGACGCTAACGCTGGCTGCATCGCAATTCGACGACAACTTCGTTCTGTCGTCAGGCCGCGAGCAGACCGCCGTCACGAACCGGGTCGTCGCGCAGATGTCGGTGCCGTTCCGCAAAGTGCAATGGCAGACCGCGGGATCGATCGGGCTGATTCGCGACCACATCAGAGGCGACGTTCCGCAGGGTCTCTTTCGCGGAACGCTGCAGGGCATTCGCGCGGGCGCTTTCTTCAACAACTCCCATGAATATCCGTTCTCGATCTCTCCGGAGCATGGCATCACGGCGAACGCTGACTACGAAAACCTCAGCCGCAGCCTGGGCAGCGATCGATCGCTGCAGACAATCCGCGGCGACGTCCGCGGCTATATCACCATCCCCTACGCCTCCGCTCCCATCGGCCGCCACGTGGTCGCGGTGCGGGCGGCGGGGGGTCACAACAGCGGCGACTTTCTTCTGCAACGCCAGCTCAAAGTCGGCGGCGATTCCACGGGCGAGCTCACGACGCTCGACATCAGAAACTTCCCGGTTCGCGGATTCGATGAAGGCACGCTGCGCGGCGGCAGCGCTGCCATCGCGTCGATCGAATACCGCTTTCCACTGTACGAAATCGATCGCGGGCCGACGACCTGGCCGATTTTTTTCAATCGCGTTCACGGCGATGTCTTCACCGACGCCGGACGCGTCGGCGGTGCCCACATCGCATCCGCCGGCGCGGAAGGGACGGTCGATTTCATCATCGCAAACGGGCTGCTGATTCAATATCGCGCCGGCGTAGCAATCAGGTTGACCGATCCAGACAAGCACCGCCTCGTGCCGTATATCTCGATCGGAAGCAGTTTTTAGACGACATACGCGACCGCGAACCCGATCTGGGCCGCCATCATCATCAGATACATGTGCCGCCACGACGGATGATTCTCGGTCGCCGTCAGCTCATCGGGATTGCGGACGATCAGCCACAGCGTGTACGCGCCCCAGGCCGCCAGCAGCACGCCTAACACGATCAGCGCGACGCGGTTGCCGGTGAGGATTCCGAGTTGCGCGCCGAGGGGCATCAGCAGCCATGGAAGAAAAAAGAACGGCGCGATGGTGTAGGCCGCGCGTCGGACTCCCAACGCAATCGGCAGAGTCCGCACGCCACCCGCCCGGTCACCTTTGATGTCTGAAAAGTCTTTCGTCGAGGCGGCGCCGAGGAGGAAGAACATGAAGATCGCGCCGATGAACCATGGCTCGAGCGTTGTCGCACGCGCCACCATCGTCCATCCCGCGACTTTCAAGAGCAACCCGCGAGGGATCGCGATCGTCAGGTTGGCACCGATCGGATGCGCCTTCGTTCTGCCGAATGCGGGGACGGAGTAGACGAACGTCGAGATGAACGCAGCAAAATAGATGAGAAAGCATTCGTGCAAGGCAAACGGAGCAAAAAGCTTCGCGCGCCATGTCGTGAACGGATACGGAACGACGAGCCACGTCGGCAGCAGCCCGATCGCGAACATGATCCATGTGAAGATCCACGCCTGCCGCAGGGTCAGCTCGCCCGCCGGCAGCGGACGCTTGGGCTTGTTGATGCGATCGATCTCGACGTCGTAGATCTGGTTGAGCGTGTTGTTGGCGGCGTTGAGCAGCGCTGCGCAGGCCGATCCGAGGATCACTGTCAGGACGACAGACGACGTGATCGCACGTGTCGGATCAGGATTGTGTGCCGAGCCCCACGCGCAGACCGCCCCTGAAATGATTCCGAGGAGTGGCGGGAGCAATGTGAATGGACGGGCAAGGGTGACGTAACGATTCATTCCGCCGTCTGTTCCGGTCCAAACAGCGCTGCCTGCACCGCTTCCTTCGTCACCGGCTTGGTCAGGTAGTGGTCGACGCCGAACTGCAGCTTCGCTTCGCTGCGGTACCGCTGGCTTTTGTAGACCGCCGTCACGATCACGATGCGCGGGCGATACTCGGGTGCCATGCTGCGGACGAAGCGCGCGACCTCGAAGCCGTGCATCTCGGGGAGAAGGCCGTCGAGGAGAAGAACGTCGGGGCGGCTTTCCTGAACAACCTTGACGGCCTCGTATCCCGTTCCGGCCTCCAGCGTCTCGCAGCCGAGGCTCTTGACCATTTCGACGAGGATGGAACGGGTTTTTTTCTCGTCTTCAGCGATCAGGACTCGCATGGTTCAGCGAACTTGCCACAGACTTACCGCGTCCTTGTCGGCGGTTGCGACAATCAGATGACTGTCGGGCGTCCACGTTCCTCCCACGACGCTGGCGGGAGGGGTCCATTGAACGATTTTCAG
>QHVX01000244.1 GCA_003222375.1 Acidobacteriota bacterium | reverse complement strand
GTCTCGCCGCCCGGTTTGACGCTGTCGACCGCCCTGGCGGCGGCATTGAAATCGTTTGTGAAGGGCGAGAGCCAGAACAGCGTCTGATTGAAGCCGACCACCGCGATCCGGTCCGTCGGTCTGAGCAGCGCCTGCGCGAATTGTTTGGCGGCCGCTTTCACGACCGGCATCTCCTCGATCATGCTTTCGGAGTAATCGATGAGGAGAATCACGTGCAGCGGCTCATCGGAGGCCGGCACCAGCGCTTCGATCTTTCGCGGTTTGCCGTCGTCGAGCAGCGTCAATTCTTCGAGCCGCGGCGGCCGATCGCTTCCGACAACCGATAGCGGAACCTGCTGCAGCGTGACGTCGACGCGCTCGCTCGGATTCGTGCCGAAGAAGAGAACGTCGTTCGCTTCTTCGCCGCCTGACGCGTGAACGACGACGCGCGCGTATACCGCGTGTGGAAACTTTGACGCATCGAAGGCGATCTGATAGGGCTCGCCGGGCGCGGTACCGATCTTCTCTTCGCCGATGAAAAAATCGGCACCGGTGATCCCGAGCTCCGGCGGTTTCACGATGGCAGCCGACAGCATTCCGCCGCTGCTTTGCAGGTGCACGCGAAATGGCGGCTGCGGATCGTTGACCACCATTTCGTCCTGGCCCACGACGTTGTTCTGCGCGTCGTAGCCGACGACGCGAATGCGCAGGCGGCGGATGTAGTCGCCGAGGTTCACCGGCATCACCACCGACCTTCCCCTCCCCTCGGCGTACTTCACTCCGTTGACGTACAGCTCGACGCGCGTGACGTTCTCCGCGACGCTCGCCGGGACGTACAACATGCCGTGAACGAGGCCCTCGAGCTTCTGCGTGATGCGAACGGGCTGGCAGAAGGCAGAAGGCAGCAGGCAGAAGGCAGCAGTAAGAAGAAAAAGAAGAAGTTTTCGCACCCTCATCCTTCTGCCTTCTGCTTTCTGCCTTCTGCCTTCTTGAACATCTTACGAAGGTCGAACCGTTTCTTTCCCGTCGCAACCGGCTTCCAGAGATCGCCGACTTCGCGCACGCGATCGAGAACGTTATCGATTCGGAAATCTTCGATGCGTACGCCCTCTTCGACCTCTTCCCACCTGACGGGTGTCGAAACCGAAGCGACGGGCGTCGGACGGACCGAGTAGATCGAGGCCAGCGTGCGGCCCCACGCGTTCTGGTTGTAGTCGACGAGCACGCGTCCGTGCGGCCGTTTCACCTTGCGATATTCGGCGGTGATGATTTCGGGATGCCGCGATTCGAGCTCGATCGCGATCGTCTTCGCCACCGCCCACACTTCTTTCTGCGTCGGACCGCGCACGATCGGAATGTACACGTGGATGCCTTTCGATCCGGTGGTCTTGGCATAGGTCGGCATTGAGAGTTGATCGAGGATGTCGCGCACGCGCAGTGCGACTTCACAGATTTTTTGGAAATCGGCGCCGGGGCCGGGATCGAGATCGAAATGCAAGACATCCGGCCGGTCCCAATCGTCACACTTCGCATACCACTGATTGAGATCGATGCAGCCGAGGTTGATGACCCACAGGAGGGACGGAAGGTTCTGGATCATCGGAAAGTTGACGAGTCCTTCGTTGTGCGGAATGGCGCAGATCTCGATCCAGTCGGGGCGCGGCTCGGGCGCGCGCTTCATGTAGAAAAAATCGCCTTCGGCGCCGTTGGGATAGCGCTTCATGACCATCGCGCGGTCGACAAGGTGCGGAAGAAGCCACGGTGCGATGTCGGCGTAGTACTGCAGCAGATCGCGCTTGGTGAGCTTCAGCTTTTTCCAGAACAGCTTGCGAAGGTTCGTGAGCTGCACTTCGCGCTCGCCGAAGCGGAGGATAACGTTGTCCATGTCCTTCGGCAGCGCGAGCGATTTCACTGCCGGCATTTGAGGAGCACTTTCAACGCGCCTTTGCGCTGGGCGTGTTCGAAGGCCGTCAGCGCATCGTCGAGCGGATAAATCGCATCGATCAGATCGCGCACCTCGACTCTCTTCGCGGCCAGGAGATCGATCGCCTTGTCGAATGGGCCGCAGCGCGAACCGATGAGCGAGATCTCATCGACGACCAGCGACGACGCGTTCATCGTCAGGCCGCCCGCGTAGGTGCTCTTCATCACGATAGTGCCGCGCGGGCGAACGGCGCGACGTGCGATTTCGAAACCTTCCGGATTCCCGCTGCACTCGATGGCGACGTCGAAATGCTTCTCCGGCACCACCGCGCCCCGCGACGCCACCGTCAGGTTGCAGCCCGTGAGAGCGAGCGTCCGGGCCACCAGCCGGCCGAGCTTTCCGTGACCGACGACGAGGACGCGGTCGTCGGCGGAAATTGCGACTTGCTCCTGGATTTCCAATGCCGCCGCGAGCGGCTCGATGAATACGGCTTCCTCGGTCTCGATCGAATCGGGAATGACGTGCAGATTTTCGAGCGGCAACGTCAGGTACTCGGCGAACGCGCCATTGCGATCTTTGATCCCGAGAACCGTCCGTCTCTCACAGTGTGTGGGGCGTCCATTGCGACAGGCCTCGCAGGCGTGACAGACGGCGTTGATCTCGCCGACCACGCGTTTGCCGTTCAATTCGCCGACGAACTCATGTCCGGGGATTCCTCGGAAGGGATAGTAGCCGCGCGTCAGCTCGATGTCGGTGTTGCAAATGCCCGCAAACAGCGTGCGGATCATCGGCGCTTCGGGTTTTGGGACGTCCGTTCGGAAAGAGAGCTTCTGATTCTCGAGCCACAGCGCGCGCATGATTCGCGCGAAGAGTGTAACCGCCTACTGATCGATCGTTACCGTCGCATGCTTCTGACCGCCGAGGTACCGCGCCGTGATGAACGAAGTGCAGGTCGGTTTGATCGAACAAGGCGACACAGTGGCGCTGAACTGTTTGTAGTTCGTGCCCTTCACGATCTCAACGCGGTTTGGTCCGGCAATCGGCGTGTCGCCGGTGTACTGGATATCGACGGATGCGCCTGCGTCGGGCGCCGTGCCATTGAGGGCCACAAATACCTGGATGGCCTGTCCTCCGAGCGGCAAGTGTGCGAGGTTGTTCGGAATCGCCTGCACATTGTGCAACGGTGCCGGAGTGACTTTGAGGGTTGCAGACTTTTTGTCGATGTCATTGAAGAAATCCGAGGAGGCATTGATCGCGACCCAGGTTTCGGAGGCGACCGGCCGGGGCTCGATGCTGAATTTCTGCGTTTGATGTGTCAACGTGACGGAGGCGGGAAGAGTGACCGGATTGCTGTCACCATGCGAAGCTGTCACTTGCGACGAGAGCTTGACCTTCAACCCGGCCGCCGGTGGCGGCGCCGTCAACGTGATGGACAGCATCGGGATCCCTTGGGGGCTGGAGCCGGGGATTGTCGAGTCGGGAGCGATTGAAATCGCATCCAGCGCGACCGGCAACACGGTCACCGCAAACGACTTCGAGACTCCCGCGTACGTGCCAGTGATCTGCACGGGTGCCGATTGTGCGATCGGCTCAGCTTTCGCGTCGAATGGCGATTTGTCAGTACCTTTGTTGATCGTTACGGTCGCCGGCACAGAAAGCACCGAGAGGGTCGTGCTGAGCGCGACGGTGATCGCCTGCGGCGGCCCGCCATCGAGGGAAGCCGTGCACTTCAACGGCGTTGCAGGAACGACTGTGTTGCCGGCGCACGTGATTGCCGCGAGCTTCACCGGATTCACCTGCAGCTTCGCGGTCTTCGATGATGTCCCGACCTTCGCCGTGAAAGTCACATCGGTCGGTGCGTTGACCGGAAATGTTCCGACGTTGAAATCCACG
>QHVX01000249.1 GCA_003222375.1 Acidobacteriota bacterium | reverse complement strand
CCGACATCGTGTCGATGGTCGCCGCGCCGTGGGCGGCGGTCGTGATCGCGACAGCGATTCCGTATCGCTTCATGCAGGCGGTCTTCATCGACCGCTTGATCGAAGTCGGCGGCGAAGCCACCCACTACGGAACGCTCCTCGGCACCACCGCCAATCTGGCGATCGCGGCCTTTGTCCTCGCACTTTGGGGACGGGCGGTGTTCGCGCGGGCGTGCCGGCTGGCCGCCGCCCGTGGCGCGCCGCCCGGCGGCGAAGCGTGGCGCGTGTCGCCGGTCGCGTTTGCAAGCTACATCTTCACGGGGACGCTGGCGGAGCTGATCTTCTACGCGACGCTGTTCAGCGGCATCGGAACGATCATGGCCGCGATCGTGGGCGGTCTCGCGATCGGGACGATGGAGCTCAATGAGCGCGCCAGCATTCTCGGCGCGATGCGATTGATCGGGCGGTATGGGCGCGAGCTGCGAATCGTGACCGCGCTGGTGATCGTCTTCGCTTGCGCGTCGCTCGTCGCTTTCATCAACGTCACCGCGACGTTCGGCTTCGGCATGTGGCTCTCCGACGTCTTCCTCGGCGCCGATCTCTCGCGATGGAGCGTTCTGTTCAGTCAGCACAATCGGCGCTTCGTGCTCGCGACAATCGCCGGCGCCTGGATCGCGATCGAGCCGTTCTGGATCGCGGCCAACGTGGTGCTGGTGCGCAAAGCGGGAGCGGCCGAGACAGGCGAAGATCTTCGAGTGTGGTTCGAGGAGCTGCGCCAGTCATGAAAGGGCTGCTGGCAATTCTCCTCATTGCCAATCCGCTGAGCGCGATGACCATTCGCGACTATGCGCGATCGCTCGACCGCCTTCGTTCACTTCTCGCCTCCAGGCAGATCCAGCAGGCGCACATCGAAGCGACCGCACTGATGGGAAAAGACGTCGATGATGGACTTCAGGTTGACGACACGCTCATGCGCTCGGTGATCGAAGCAACGACCGGCGATATCAAATTGATTTCGCGCCTGGCGTTGACTGCGGCGCAGTTGCGCGCCCTGTCGACCGGCGCGACCTCGCCCGCCGATCAGAAGCTGTTGCGCGAGCTCGAGAAACAGCAGTCGGCGGAAGCGCTCAAGCCTGGCGGCGAAGTTTTTTCGCGCGAGCTGGAGAACGCTTCGATCCTCACGCGCATGGCGGAAGCGACTCGAAAAGCCTTCGACTGGATCGGAGAAAAGCTCGGCAACTTTTTCGATTGGCTGAAGAAATTCTGGCCAGATATCCGATTGCCGAAGGAACGGCCGACAACCGGCATGCGATGGATCGTCGGAGCGGTCGTCGCCCTGATCGCGATCATCATCGGCGTGCTGGCCTTCGAAGTCATCCGGCGCAGCAGACGCCGCGCGGCGGAAGCGATGGTCGAGAGCGCGCCAGCATTGTCGGCGCGCGATGCCGATCCGATGTCGCGCGGCGCGAATGAATGGGAACGCTACGCCGCACAACTCGCTGCCGCGGGCCGGATCCGCGAAGCGATTCGCGCCTGGTATCACGCCGTCCTCGTCACGCTCTACGGCAACGGAATTCTCACGTTTCGAAAAGGGCGCACGAACTGGGAGTACATCTCGACGATCACGCCCACGATTCCGTGGCGCGGCGATTTCGTGAAGCTGACCCGCCGCTTCGAGCACGAATGGTATGGATCGGCGAACAGCTCGCCCGACGCGCTGTCGGAGTGCCGTGGCGTGGCGAGGGGGATTCTGAACCAGGTGAGGCGATCGGAGCCGGCCGCGTGAGCCGCGTCGTCGCGCTGATCGCGATGATCGTCGCGTTCTACGCGGTCTCGATCCTGTGGATCATGACCGATCAACGCGCCGCCAAGCACACGTTCGACGAGAGCTCGGCCGCCAACACATCCGATGAAGGCGTATCGCTCGCCTACGCCTACCTTCGCAGTCATCGACATGTCGAGATGCTCACGCGTCTGGTGAGCTCCGATCAACTCGCGAGGAACGGAGTCGTGTTTCGAATCGGAAGAACGATCCAGCCGATCTTTCTGGAGGAGCAGGAAGAGGAAGAGTCGCCGAAGAAAAAGCCGACACACCTGCACTACCGGCAGCGCACCAATCCGCTGCTGACTTCGGACGAAGCGGAATGGGTCGAGCACGGGGGGCGGATGGTCCTGGCGATGGCAGGCGCCGTGGGTCCGCTGACGCTGGAGTACGACGCGGAGGGAGTGGCGCACAAAGTCTTCCCGTTTGCGCCGGGAATCGAGCGCATCGCGCTGCCCGAGCGCCGCGGCATCGCGCCTTCTTCGCTCGGCGCGCGGATGGTCGCGCTGTACATCAGCGGTAAATCGGTGGTCGTGTCGCGTGAGCCGTTAGGCGCAGGCGACATCATCGTCATTACCGTCCCGGAGATGTTCCAAAACAAGAATCTCGGAATCGGAAATCATCTTCCCCTTCTGATTGCGCTTTCCGGTGTCTCGCGTCCGATCTATTTCGACGAGTATGTGCACGGCCTGGCGAGCGCCGACGGTCCTCTCGATCTCTTGAAAGAGTGGCGGCTCGGACCGTTCCTTCTCCTGATTCTCGTGGTCGCGCTGCTGAAGTTGTGGCGCGGCGCGTCGCGCGTCGGACCGCCCGAGGAAGAATTTCGCGACACGCGATCGGACGCCGTCGATCTCGTCTCGTCGCTTGGCGCGCTGTACCAGAAATCGATGACCGACTCCGAGGCGCTGACGCTCTATCAGGACGCGCTCACGCGGACGGTGGCCGCGCAAACTGGATTGCGAGGCGAGGCGCTGCAGAAACGCGTGGCGGAGCTCATGGGAGGCGGCGGAGGGCCGGCATTCCGCCTTCGTTTGAAGCGCATCAACAACGCATTTCGAAAACTCGCCCCCGTAAAGAGGAGGCCTAATGCAAAGCATCAGCGAAATCGCGACGCGGTTCGGCGCACTTCGCCAGCAACTTGATCGCGTCATCCTGGGGCAGGACCGCGTCAAGACGCTGGCGATCACTTCGCTGCTCGCCGGCGGCCACATGCTGCTGGAAGGCGTGCCGGGAACCGGTAAGACCCTTCTCTCCCTCGCGCTCT
The DNA here is from genome assembly GCA_003222375.1 of Acidobacteriota bacterium. Taxonomy (GTDB): domain Bacteria; phylum Acidobacteriota; class Thermoanaerobaculia; order Gp7-AA8; family Gp7-AA8; genus Gp7-AA10. Next base: position 1,162 of record QHVX01000249.1, on the reverse strand, counting down.
CTCGCCTCCTCGGCTGCCGCTTTCGTCGCATTCAGTTCACTCCCGATCTCATGCCCGCCGATCTGTTAGGCGCGAATGTGTTCAATCAGAAGACACAGGAATTCGTGTTCCGGCCGGGCCCCGTGTTCACCGACATCCTCCTGGCCGACGAAGTGAATCGCACGCCGCCGCGAACGCAGGCCGCTCTGCTCGAGTCGATGCAGGAAAACGCCGTGACGGTCGATGGCACCCGCTACAGCGTCTCGCCGGTCTTCACGGTTTTCGCGACGCAAAATCCGGTCGAGTTCGAGGGCACCTATCCGCTGCCGGAAGCGCAGCGCGATCGATTTCTTTTCAAGATCAACATCGATTACCCGGAGGCCGCTGACGAGTCCCGCATGCTGCAGGCCTACGCGGCCGGACAACGTCTGCACGACGAGATCGTCGCGTCGCTGCAGCCGGTCGTGTCGGGCGAAGAGCTCATGGCGGCGCGGCGCGCGATCTCATCGCAGGTGCGCGTCGAGCAGAACATCATCCGCTACATCCAGGAGCTCGTCGCCAGCACGCGAAAAGACGATGCCGTGCAGATCGGCGCCGGACCGCGCGCCTCGCTGGCGCTGCTGGAAGGTTCGCGGGCGTGGGCGGCGCTAGCGGGACGCGACTTCATCACGCCCGACGATGTGAAATCGCTCGTTCCGGCGGTCTTCGCGCATCGCGTGACGCTGAGTCCCGAGGCCGAGATGGAGGGCCTGGCGCTGGAGGATCTGCTGAGCCGCATTTTCGATCAAGTGGAGGTGCCTCGATGATTTCTCTGTGCGCTCTGTGATCTCTGTGGTGATCACCACAGAGGGCACAGAGATCACAGAGATGAGACCAGGTCCGTTGTTGATTCGCCTCTCGTTTCTCGTCGCCGCGAGCGCCGTGTTGATTCCGGTCGCGGCTGAGATGATCTGGTTGACGCTCGCCCTGACGCTGGCGCTTTCCGTGGCGGCGGCGGGCGAGGCATTGATGTTGCGCGGCGTGCGGCTCAACGTCGAGCGCCGCGAAGAGGAGGCGCTCCCGCTCGACGAACACGAAACGATCACCCTCCGCCTCGGCGCTCGCTCGCCGCGCGCTCTTCACATGACCGTGCGGCAGCTGTGGCCCGATGTCGTGGAGCCGCGGTCGACGTCGCTCAGCGCGA
>QHVX01000248.1 GCA_003222375.1 Acidobacteriota bacterium | reverse complement strand
AATATGTTTATCGGAACGATCGGACCGCCTGGTGGGTGGACGCCCGATCAGCGGCGGGATTCAAGGCCGGCACCGTGGCGCGTGCGCGCAACATTCCGCTTGCCGAGGTGCTAGCCGCAAAGGACGATGGCCGATTACCAATGGAGGACCACAACACGCGACTCATTGTTTTTGGAAAAGATGGCGATCAAGCTCGCGCCGTCGCGGCGTCGATCGCGAGCAATGCTTTCGCAAACGTCACGTTCTTCGACGGCAAAGCTGATGATGTAATCGAGCTTCTTCTCGTTCCGAAGCGCGAGAGACCCTCTCGGTAGCCTCTCCGTTACTGCGTGAAAAGCGTCAAGGCAGGCCTTTGACGCTTTTTTTGCGTCAATTTACCGATCGGCTCACGCTAACTGCGTGGTTTCACGGTACCTGACGATCCTTTCATCGCCGCCCTCAGAAAGCTTCACACCCCCAGCCCTAAATTGCCATGTTGAAAGGATGGTATCTATGAAACGCTCAGTTCTCTTCCTCGGAATCATGTTGATTGTTGCGACGTCGGCTTTTGCCGGTAGCGCCTCGACGACCAACGTAAATAACATTACGGCTTCGGTCTCGCCCAAGTGCACGATCGGAGCTTTCGCGATCGCCTTCGGTTCCTACGACCCATTTGCGGCTGCCCCGCTGGATCAGAGCGGAACCGTCACGATCAACTGCACTAAGGCCACCAGCGGCGTCGTCTCGTTCGACCTCGGCGCCAATGCCTCAGGTGCGGTTCGCCGGATGCAGGATACCGGTGCGACGGGCAACTTCCTGAACTATGAGGTTTACACCGACGCTGGCCACACCACCGTGTGGAACGCCGTCAACACGGTCACACTCGGACCGTCGGTCTCCAAGAACACGGCGCTCACGGCGACTGCCTTCGGCCGCGTAGCTGCCGGACAAGATGCGGCAGTACTCAACTATCAGGACACGCTCATCGCCACGGTGACTTTCTAAAGTCCTCCGCTGCAGAACTGAGCGATCGGGTTGGTTCCGCCTGGCGGGACCAGCCCGATTTTCTTTTTTGCGGAAGAAAAATAACGCCGCCCCAGCTTTCGATTGCTAATGCGCAAGACCTTTGCGCTCGTCCTGGCGGCGATCACCGCAGTCGTAGTCACGTTGCTTCTGGCGTTCGATGTGGACGACACGCTGGAGCTTCCGCTTCGCGATGCGGCGCTGCGGCTGCTGGCAGCGAAACCCGCAACATCCGTCGTCGTGGTCGCGATCGACGAACGCTCGATCCGCGAGTTAGGACGATGGCCATGGCCTCGCGCGCGATTGGCCGGCATGATCGATCGGGCCGCCGATTCGGGCGCACGCGGCGTCGTCCTCGATCTCCTGCTTCCCGAACGAGAGGACGACGATGTGCAGCTCGCGCGAGCCGCGCGTCGCATCCGCACGCTCGTCGTCACCGTGATCGTCGAGCGCGGTCAATGGCTGCTTCCGTCGCCGACGATCCGCGAAGCCACGATCCCGGTGCATGGAAATTTCGAACGCGATGGCGACGGCATCCTGCGTCGCTTCGCATCGACAAAACAAAATCGCGATCTGGCGCTGACAGCGCTTCCGGTCGAGGCTGCATCGATGCTCGCCCCGGTTTCGGTCCCGATCGGACGTTCGATCGCGCCGATGTTCCGAACACGACCACAGGCCATCCCGGTCATCAGCGCCGCCGATTTTCTCGAACAGCGAATCGACGTTCGCGGCAAACTCGTTTTCATCGGCCCGACCGCGATGGGCCTCGGCGACCGCGTGCTCACGCCGGTATCGGGTGCCGTTCCCGATCCGGGAGTGACGGTGCACGCTGCGGCGACGGAGTCGCTCGTGCGCGGTGAAACGATCCACGAATTGCCACCGATCGCCGGAGGCGCACTTGCGGCATTGGCGGTTGTCATTCTTCTCGTGAGTCGCGCGCGTCGGACCACGACCGCGCTTCTGCTCGTGTCAACCTCGCTCATCGGATTCGCGCTGCTGGAATCCAATGGAATCGCGATTCCATTCGTCGCGCTCGCGCTCACAATCGTGATCACAGAAGCAGCGTTGGAGCTGAACTCTGCCGCGCAAATGGAGCAGCGCGTCAGTGCATGGTGGGCAGAGCGTCGCGCGCAGGACATCGAATCGAAGCGCGTTCTGGCGCACGAGCTCAAGACACCGCTGGCATCGATGCGCGGTCTTTCCCAGCTTCTCGGCGGCTTCGAGCTCAGCGAGGCGGAGCGCCGCCGGGTGGCGTCGCTGCTCGAAAGCGAAGCCGGAAAAATGCAGACGCTGGTCAGTGCGCTGCTCGATCTCGAAAAATTGCCGCTGCGTGACTTCAATGCCACCTCGACCGTCACCGATCTGGGAGATCTCGTGACGCATCGAGTCGAATTTCTCCGCGCGAGCGGCAACGGACGGCTGAGGACCTCGATCACGCCGGGAGTGCAGGTGCGCGGTGATGCGGCGCTGATCGAGCGCGTGGTCGACAACCTCGTCGGAAACGCGTTGAAGTACTCGCCGGAAAACTCGCCGGTCACGATCTCGGTCTCGCAGAACGGCGGTCAGGCGATCCTGCAGGTCGAGGATCGCGGACCCGGCATCGCGCCCGACGAACGCGATCGCATCTTCGAGCGCTTCTTCCGCGGGGCGGCGGCGGGCGGGACGGAGGGCTTGGGCCTCGGACTCTCGCTTGTCTCGGAAGTCGCAAACTGGCATGGTGGATCGGTTTCAATGGACGAATCGAGCGGCGGCGGAGCCCGTTTCCGCGTAACGCTGCCGGGAGCAATGTGATGGCGTCGGTCCTCGTCGTCGACGATGATGCCGGCATTCGCGAGAGTGCCGCGATCGCGCTGCAGAAGGTTGGACACCGCACGCAGCAGGCGGCCGATGCCGTGTCCGCGCAGCGACTGCTTCGCGAACATCGCTTCGACGTCGTCGTCAGCGACATCTACATGCCCGGCGAAGACGGAATTGCGCTGCTGCAGGCGATTTCAGAACGGCGCGATCCACCCCGCGTGATTCTGATGACGGCCCGCGGAACGATCGAGACCACCGCGATCGCACATCGTGCCGGTGCTTTCGACTACCTCGCGAAGCCGTTCGACTTATCCGAGTTGATCGATCGCGTCGCGGCGGCGGTGTCGAAGCGAAAACCGGAGAGCGAAGCGATCGAGGCCGGGCCGCCGTGGCGAATCATCGGATCGCATCCGTCGATGGTCGCGATGTACAAAGCGATCACGCGCGTTGCCTCGCTCGACGTTCCGGTCCTGATCCTGGGCGAGAGCGGAAGCGGCAAGGAGCTCGTTGCACAATCGATTCACGATCTGAGTCCACGCGCCGGCGGTCCGTTCGTCGCGCTGAATTCCGGCGCGATTCCCGACACGCTGCTCGAGAACGAATTGTTCGGCTCGACGCGCGGCGCGTACACCGACTCGCGTCACGACCGCCGCGGTGCGCTGTCGCGCGCCGATGGCGGAACGCTTTTCCTCGACGAGATCGGAGACATCTCCCCCGCCTTTCAGGTCAAGCTCCTTCGCTTCCTGCAGGACGGAACCGTCACGCCGCTCGGCTCCGACAAGAGTCACCGCGTCTCTGTCAGGCTGATCGCCGCGACCCATCGCGACATCAAGCGATTCGTCGCCGAAGGAAGGTTCCGCGAAGATCTTTACTATCGGCTCGCAGGATACGAGATCACTGTTCCGCCGCTTCGCGAGCGACAATCGGACATTCCATTATTGGTGAATCACCTTCACCCGGAAGGAGCATCACGCGCGGTTCTCGATCTCTTCGAGAATCATCCGTGGCCCGGAAATGTGCGCGAGCTGCAGCAAGTCATTCGCCGAATTGTCATCGATGCCGGAACATTGACGGATGCCGATGCCGCATCTCACGCGTTGCGTGCCATCGCACCCGCTGGAGCGCCGGGGCCTGCTCTGAGCGTAGCCGAAGGGACCTCGCCAGCGATCATTGAAGATCCGCTCGTTCCCCTCGACGAAGCCGAGCGAAAGCACATTGAAGCCGTGTTGCGCGCGACTGCTGGGAATCAGACGCACGCCGCGCAGATTCTGGGAATCGAACGCAAGACTCTCGCTCGGAAGATGAAACGTTTCGGAATCACTTGAGGACGATCATGAAAACTACCATCGCGGTCTGTCTCGCTCTGTTGTCCGTTCCGGATCATGGACGCAGCGGCGACAAAGTGCAGACCGGATGGTTCTCGTACGCGTTGATCGCATCCGATCACTATCGCGCAAAATTTGAGATCTTCAGCTCGACCAATGTGCAACTCGCCGGCGGATCGCCGGGCGTCATCCTGTCGCTCGAGCGCGGACGTCTGCACGCGATGTTCGACAAGATCACCGGATCGGAACCCCGCGTCGTCCAGACACCGGGCGCGCTCCTGGCCGTGCGTGGCACGCAGTACGACGTTCAGGTTGACAACGACGGCCGTACGAGTCTCAAGGTCTATGAAGGAACTGTCGAAGTTCAATCATTCGAGCCGAAGCAGCAGCCGTTGCTCGTTCACGCCGGAGAGATGGCCGATTTCGGGCGTCATCAGGTTCCGAATGTTCGTCCGATGCCGGATGATCACGGCCGCGGTCCTCGCGGCAGCGGCGATCCGCATGGAAAAGGACCGCAAGGACCGCCTCCGCCGCGCGGCACCAATCCGCCGCCACCGCCGCCGGGTAAACCGGACGGACATCACTGAGTCGTTTCATCCGCGCGCTGCGTCGTTTTGACGCGCTCGCGCACCTGCTTCTCTCAGGGAAGAGGATGGCATCGCGATTGTCTTAGTGCTCCGCCAAGGAGACACAAAGACAATGAAACGGATTCTCATCACAACTTTCGCGATAACGATGCTGGCGGCCATCGCCGGCGCCAACAACGGCGGCGGCCACGGACCGGAAGGCTACGGCGGCGAGGCCGGCGCAATCGTCGCGTCGAACGGGACGATCTTCGTCACCAGCTCGACGATCGACACCGGCACACGCACGTCGACCACGACGATCAAGGCCGTCAGCTCCAGCGGCTCGATTCTCTGGACCGCAACGCTGTCAAACGCCGGCCGCCTCGAGCTTTCCGACGGCAACCTGATCGCAACGAACACAACGAGTGCTTCTGACGGCACGGTGAGCACGACGCTGACCGCAATCTCAACCTCCTCCGGATCTGTGGCATGGACGCGGACTCTCAATGGTCGCGTCACATCACTAGAGCCTTTCAGTGCCGGTACCTACGCCATCGTTGTCGTCCCCGCGACGACTTCGGGCGGGAGCGCAACACGCTCCCTAGTCGCCATCGGCAATGATGGATCGGTGCTCTGGACGGTCTCGCTCACCTGATTTAAATCCCCGCGCCGCGAGCGGCGGTCCGTCAGCCGCCGCTCGCAACTTTTGATCGCTATGAAACGCTACTTTCCGCAGCTCCTTCTCCTGTTGCTCTTCGCGTCGGCCGAAGAGAGCACGCCACCGCCGCCTCCGATGGAAGCGTGCTTCTGCGAGGAATGGCTGCACTTCTCCGACGGCTCTGTCGATGTCTGCGCTTCCCCCAACGGGTGGGATTTCGATGTCCGCGAATAGAAGGCCCATCGATTACTGCAAGTGTGGCCGCCCTGCCTCGGTCATCGACGAGGGCGCCATGCTCTGCGGCAGTTGCTTTCTGCGGATCGCAGTCCGTCGAGCTCTAGCAGAATCTGGAGGCGCGCGCCGTGAGCACGCGCCTCCCAGCATCGCGACTACGGCTTAGGCGGTCCAGGAGTTCCGTCGTCGTCGGGCGACGGTATCAGAATCCGAATGATCTTTTTGATGTACTTGATCGGATTCCAATCGCCGCCGTCATCCCGGCGTGCGAAAGATGGGGCGGAAATGCTGAGCAATGCGGAAACGAGCAGCGTTGCGACAATACGGCGCATAGTTCTCCTCCGGTCGGCTTGAAGCCGTGTTTGTGGTTTTTGATCGGAGGGCGCGCCCCGGTTCAGGGAGTAGTGATGGAGGAGGGCAAAATGCTACCCACTACTCTTCGGGTGGTGGAAGAAAAATGCGCTCAGGCTCGTAGCGAAGCCGCTTTAGATATGTTCTGACGTGGTTGACTGCGCTCCGCGGCTGCGGCGTCGTTCGCAGGGCGTCGTGCAAGTAGGACAGCGCCGTGACAGCCCGATGATTGAGTTTCTTGTCGATGAACTCATGGAGAACGTCCTGAACGAGTTGCCGCGCGCTGTCCAACTGTCCATTGGCGATCAGAGCATCGGCAAGGTCGAGTCCCGCCAGCCCGGCATCGTGCGCCATCGATAGCGATAAGAAGCTGTTGCGAGCGGCGCGCAACAGTTTGATCGCTTTTTCGAAATCGCGCCTGTTGAGAATCGCAAGCGCCAGGGACCAATCCGTTCGTGTGACCTCGCCGGTCATCCCAAGATCGACCAGCATCG
>QHVX01000247.1 GCA_003222375.1 Acidobacteriota bacterium | reverse complement strand
CGCGCTTCACGAAAGCGTAGACGATCGGTGCCATGACGACGCCGGCGACGCCAAACGCCGCTTCGCCGACGATGATCGCGAACAGAATCTCCCACGCCTGCGAATTCGTGTTGCCGCCGACCATCCGGGAGGTCAGGAGATACTGCAGTTTGCTCAGCGCCAATACGAAGATCAGCGAAGCGATGGCCGTCCCTTCGGAAACGCCGAGGGATAGGATGACCAGGACGGCGTTGGAGACGATGTTGCCGAAGATCGGAACGAGCCCGCACATGAAAGTGATGACGATCAACGTCGTCATGAAGGGGATCGCTTTTCCGATCGACAGCAGAATCGTCAGGTAGACCGCAACAATCAAGGTGTTGATCGCGGAGACCTTGATCTGCGCCGTCGCGATGCGCGAAAAAACGTTCGCGAAGCGGTCGACTTTCTCGGTCAGGTAGAACGCCAGCGGTCCGCGCAGGCTCTCGTCATGATGCGCGATGTGGCGAAAGAAGACGACGATTGCGAGAAGCATCCCCATGAAGACGTGCAGCAATCCGATGCTGAACGTCCCTCCGGCGACGCGCACAGCCTCGGCGTGCGCTTTCAGCCACAGGACGATCGCCCCTTTGATGTTCTCGGCGTCGGTCCAGAATGTCAGCCATCTGCTGCATCATCGCGGGAAGCGTGTCGACGTGATGCTGCAAAAACGAAATCGAGAACCCCAGCGCGCCGACGATCAGGCCGCCGCCGATCAGCGTGACGAGGATGACCGCCGTGGTTCGCGCCGCCATGCCGGGAATTCGCTTCTCGAGCGATTGCGCGAGGCGGTCGAGAATGAGGTACAACGCCAGCCCTCCGATGAGGGCCGCCACAACCCGCATCATCAGTACGTACAGAATCAGCCCGCCAATCAGAGTCCAGGCGCCAATCTCGGCATTCGAAGGACGAGCTCGGGGTACGGCCTGAACGATCGGCTCGGCCGCCGGTACCGGCACGAGCGGGTTCGTGGTCATGAGTTGATTGTACGCTCAGTGAAAGTCATGGCTGGCAATGTCTCCCATCCCTTCCAGCGGCCAGAATCTTTCTGCTTTTACGGAACATTGGCCGTCTGTGTTTTGAAGGATGCCCTCCACGATCAGACCGGGCGAGCTGACGATGAGCGAACGCTGCTCGCTGAAAAGGGTCGGATGGACGATTGCCTGTGACATGCCGGTTTCGTCTTCGAGGGTGAGGAAGACGAATCCTTTGGCCGTTCCGGGGCGCTGTCGAACGACCACTGCGCCGGCGGTCGCGACGCGGCGGCCGTTCGGAATCCGTTTGAGGTCGCGGGCCGAAACGACGTTGTCGCGTTTTAATTGTTCACGAAAGTGTTGTATCAAATGCGGACCGGTGGTCAGTTGCATGCTGTCGTAGTCGGCGAGCGTTTCGTCGCCGGCGGACATCTCGGGGAGAGGATTCTCGGTTCTCGGTTCTCGGTTGTCGGTTTCGAAGAGTTCCCCCGCTGCTCTTGCTGCTTTGGCTGCCTGCCATAAGGCGCTGCGACGCGTGAGACCGAGCGATGAGAGCGCGCCGGCGTAGGCGAGCTTGGTGAGCTGATCGTCGCGAAGTTTGCAGCGCCACGCGAGATCGTCGGTCGATGAAAATGGCTGCGCGCTCTCGATCGCCTTTCCACTCGTTTCGCGCAGTCCCTTCACATATCGCAATCCCATGCGCACCGCGCCGTTTTCCCACCGGCAGTTCCATCCGGAGTGATTGACATCGACCGGCAGCACGGTCACATCGTGCCGTTGCGCGTCCTTGATCAGCGTCGCGGGGTGATAGAAACCCATCGGCCACGCATTGAGCAGCGAAATGTAGAACGCCGCCGGATGACGTGCCTTGATGTACGCGCTGGCGTACGCGATCAGCGCGAAGCTGGCGGCGTGCGATTCGGGGAATCCGTACAACGCGAACGACGTGATCGACTTGACGATCTGGTCCTGCGCTTTTTGATCGATGCCGTTCTTCGTCATTCCGGCGCGCAATCGTCCTTCGATGTCGTGCATCCGTTCCATCGACCGCTTGAATCCCATTGCGCGGCGCAGCTCCTCGGCCTCGCCGCCGGTGAAATCCGCGGCGACCATCGCAATCCGCAGCAATTGCTCCTGAAACAGCGGCACGCCTAACGTGCGCTTGAGGATCGGCTCGAGGCAAGGATGCGGATATTCGACCGGCACCTTTCCCTGGCGGCGATCGAAGAACGGGCGAATCATGCCGCCGACGATCGGGCCGGGGCGGATGATCGCGACCTGCACGACGATGTCGTAGAAACATTTCGGAGCATTGCGGGGCAACGACGCCATCTGCGCGCGGCTCTCGACCTGGAACATGCCGACGGTGTCGGCTTCGCTGAGCATTTTGTAAACCAGCGGATCGTCCTGCGGAAGATGGGCGAGGTCGACGTCGATGTTTTCTTTTTCGCGGATGAGCGGAATCGCTTCCTCGATCGCCTGCAGCATCCCCAGGCCTAACAGATCGACTTTGATGATGCCGAGGTCGGCGCAGTCGTCTTTGTCCCACTGGATGACGACCCGGCCGGGCATCGACGCCGGCTCGAGCGGCACGACTTCGTCGAGGCGTCCGCGGGCCATTACCATCCCCCCGGAATGTTGACCGAGGTGTCGCGGCAGATTTTGAATTTGAAGTTGGAGGCGCATGAAGTGCTGCACGCGAAGATCTTCCGGATCGAATCCTGCGGAAGCGAGCTGGCCCGGCATCGAATCGATGCGCTCGCGAATCTCGCCAAAGTTCCACGTGCCGACGACCTTGGAGAGCTTGTCGGCCTGCTCGAGCGAGAAACCGAGAGCCTTGCCGACTTCGCGGGCGGCGGAGCGGTCGCGATACGTGATGACATTGGCGGTCATCGCGGAGCCGTGCACGCCGTACGTCTTGTAGACGTGTTGAATCGCTTTCTCGCGTTGATCGCCCGACGGCAGATCCAAATCAATATCCGGCCACTCGCCCCGCTCCTCGGACAGAAATCGTTCGAACAGCAGCTCCATCTTCACGGGATCGACGGCAGTGATCGAGAGCGCGTAGCAGACCGCGCTGTTGGCGGCCGATCCGCGGCCCTGCACCATGATCTTTTCGCGCAGGCAGAACTGGACAATGTCCCACACGATGAGGAAGTAGCCGGCCAGATCGAGCTTCTCGATCATCGCGAGCTCTTTTTCAATCTGCGCCTGCGCCTGAGCGGTCAGGGGCCGGAAGCGCGCGCGTGCGCCGTTCCACGTCATCTTGCGGAGGAACGACATGTCGGTCTCGCCGTCAGGCAGCGGATACTGCGGGAACTGGTAGCCGAGGTTCGCGAGGGTGAAGTCGAGGCGATGGGAGAGCTCCCAGGCGTTGTCGATCGCTTCCGGCAGATCTTTGAAGAGCAAGTGCATTTCGTCCGCGCTCTTGATGTGCCGCTCGCGGTTGACACCCAGCAGGCGGCCAGCTTTGTCAACATGTTGACCTTCTCGGACGCAGGTCAGCACGTCGTGCAGCGGCTTGTCTTCCGGACGCGCATAGCGGACGCCGTTGGTCGCGACCAGCGGGAGTTTCAGCCGGCGCGCCAGCGCGATGAGGCGTTGATTGTGATGCTCTTCCTCGCGGACCGAGTGGCGTTGCATCTCGACGTGCGTACGTCCTTTGAAGATGCCCGCGATTTTCTCGATCGTTGCGTCATCGGCTCGCGTGAGGCAGTGCAGCCCGGCGGCGTACTGCTCGATGAGCTCCCACGTGAAACGCGCTTTGCCTTTCTCATGTCCGGCCGCGCCGGCGGTGATTAGCTTGCAGAGGTTTTTGTAGCCGTCGCGGTTCTCGACCAGAAGGGTTGCTCGGTTGCCGGGTTGCTCGGTTGCCAGGATCAGCTCCGCGCCGACAAGAGCTTTGACGCCTGCCTTCTTCGCGGCGGTATAGAACCGTGGTGCGCCATAGACGCCGTTGGTATCGACCAGCGCCATGGCGGGCAGATCCTTCTCCGCGGCCTGATAGACGAGATCCTCGGGAAGCGACGCGCCATCGAGAAACGAGAACGCGCTGGCCGCCCGCAACTCGGCATACGGCCGCCTCGTTTTCCTCGGCCGCCTGGGCTTTTTCTCCGGCCCATTTTCGTCCTGTGTCCCGCCGAACTGTTTTGGGACAAATTCGAGGTGATCGTATTCGCAGGAGAGGGGGACGTTGGGCTTCTCTTTAGTGGTCATAGAAAAATGCAGAATGCAAAATGCAGAATGCAGAATTAACGGCGTGGAGATTTGCTCGCGTTCTTCACGATCGCGGTGAGGATTGCTACGATCTCACTCGCTTCTTTCGTCAATGATGTGAGGCGTTTGGCCGGTACGACATTAGTTGCCGCGATAAGGCGCAACCAGTAAAACGTTTCGCGTGCTTCTTTCAACGAAATGCGACACTTCGAAATGAAATCTGCCTTGCTCTGACCTGCCTCCGCTTCTTCCAGATTTGACCCGACACTAGTTCCGGCATCTACAAGTTGATAAGCGAGCGGCCGCGCACTGCGATCGCGCCACATCGCGCGATACAGCCGCACGATCCTGCAGGCAAACTCGAATGTCCGTTCTTGAATATTCATTTTTGCATTCTGCATTTTGCATTCTGCATTTCACGCCGCGTTCTACGCGG
>QHVX01000010.1 GCA_003222375.1 Acidobacteriota bacterium | reverse complement strand
TTATCAGTCGAACCGCTACATCACCGATCGTTTCTTCCCCGACAAGGCCATCGACATCCTCGACGAAGCGGGCGCCAAGGTGAAGCTGCGCCGCGTCGCCGACACGCAGAATCTGCGGCGGCTCGAGTCGGAGATCCGCTCGATCGTCAAGGAGATGAAGAAGGCCATCTCCGACAAAGACTTCGAGAAAGCCGTCTTCCTCCGCGAGCGCGAGATCGAGCTGAAAGAGGAAGTCGAGCGCTTCAAGCAGGAGCGCGAGAACATCGGGGAAGAGCTGATGGAAGTGACCAAGAAGGACGTCGAGGAGATCATCAGCTCCTGGACCGACATCCCGGTCACCTCGATCGAAGCCGACGAAGCCGCCAAGCTGATCAACATGGAAGAGAGCCTGATGCGACGCATCGTCGGTCAGGACAAAGCGATCCGCGCCATTTCGCGCGCGATCCGCCGCTCGCGCCTCGGCGTTGCCTCCCCTAACAGACCGATGGGATCGTTCATCTTCCTCGGATCGTCAGGCGTCGGAAAAACTGAAGTCGCGCGTCGGCTCGCCGAGTTCCTCTTCGGATCGATGAAGCATCTCATCCGCTTCGACATGTCGGAGTACATGGAGAAGCACGCCGTGTCGAAGCTGATCGGATCGCCGCCGGGGTACGTCGGTCACGAAGAAGGCGGCCAGCTCACCGAGCGTGTCAGGCGCAATCCGTATTCCGTCGTGCTGCTCGACGAAATCGAGAAAGCGCATCCCGACATCGCGAACATCCTGCTGCAGATCCTAGAGGATGGGATCCTGACCGACTCGCTCGGCAATCAAGTCGACTTCCGCAACACGCTGATCATCATGACCTCGAACCTCGGCACGCGTTTTCTGGCGACCAAGGGGCACATGGGCTTCCACGAGAAGACCATCGAAGGCGACCAGAAGAGCGCCGAGCAGATGATCCACCAGGAGCTCAAGAAAGAGTTCTCGCCGGAGTTCATCAACCGCATCGACGACATCATCATCTTCAATCCGCTCTCGCAGACCGAGCTGCGCCAGATCTGCCGGCTGCTGGTGGACGACGTCAATCAGGCGCTCATCCATCGCAACGTGCAGATCGCGGTCGATGACACGGTCATCGATTGGCTGCTCAAGAAAGCGGAGGAAGAGGCCAACTCCGGTGCACGTCCGCTGCGCCGCGCGATTCAGCGTCACATCGAAGACGAACTGTCGGAGTACATGATCCGCCACAAGGACAGCGTCCCGGAGCGAATCGACTTCACGATGAACGGCGACGCGATCGTGCTGATGGCCGCGCCGAAGGATGTCGACCTGATCGCGAACTGACGATTTCGGCTCGCGAAGCGCCCGAAATCGTCATCCTGAGCCGCGCAGACGGCGAAGGATCGCTTCCTTTCGATGACGATCAACCCACCACTTTGGCCCCATTTTGGCGGGTTTAGAATGCATCGACAGCTATCGAGCTCTATGCAATTGCAAGGAATGTTGAAGGGAAGGATCGGCCACTCGGACCGGCGACTCAAGATGTTTTGTTGGGAACCTCAATCATGATGGCGATCCCGAGCGTCATGATCTTCCTGTCAGTGGCGGTAAAGCCGAAACTGAATCGCTTGCTCAACATCATCTTCGGCGTGATCTACATTGATTATCCTGATCACATGAAGCGGCATAGCCGCGCGCATCCCCTCTTCCTGTGGATCTTTCTCCTCGTCCTCGCGCCGCTCGGAGCAGCAGTCATTGTTGGAACGCTGCTGCTTCTGGGTGTGAGTCCCCCTGCCGTGTTTGCTCCAGGCCGTGCCGTTAAGTCTTTCCTCGAGCTGTGCGGCTTCCAGGTAGCCAATCGAGTCGCGGTGGCGAGTACGGTGTTTTCTTGGTGGGCGCTCTTCGTAGCAGTCGGACTAGCGTGGGAGCGGCGCCGGCGGCGAAGCGCCGCCTAACGCTCCCGGCTCGGCTGCTGGTAGAGGCCGATTACGTGCCTCCCGGATCGCGGAACCGCTCACCTGACCGGTCGTCGAAAGCAACGCTGAGGGGCATCTGGATGTAGCAGATCTTGCCATTTGTCGAGCTCGGGGCCATGAGCGACTCCGAGTATATGATCGCCACAAAGAGAAGAATGGCATGCGGATTTCGGTCGTCGTTTCCGTTCTCTTGTTTGCTGCCGGGTGCTCTCTGCAGAGCCAGCGCCTGTCGACCGAATCGACGGCAGCGGTCGAGCAGGAAATTTTGAGAGCTGAAAATCGGCTGGCCGAGGCCCTTAACGCATACGTTTGGATTCGCGAAGACGGAGCGTGGAAACTCGTATCGGCGCACGTCAGCAAGGTGGCGCCGCCCAATTGAGTGAAACGATGCCGCGCCGGTTCCTGTGAGCGGAATCCGCTTCGCAAATCTCTTCCTGGCGGGCCTGGTGGCCGGCACGATGTTCGGCATCTGGCTCGGCTACGATCCGCGGAAATTGTCGCCATCCGCTTTCATCGAGCAGCATCAAAATGCGGTTCGAGCATTGAGCGTCACCATGCCGGTGCTCGGAGCGATCTGCATTGTTCTCACGATCGTCCACGCCTATCTCGCTCGTTTTCAGCGCAGCGTTTCCAATACGCTTTTGGCGGCCGCGATTCTGTTCATCGCAGCCGGATTCATCACACGATTCGGTAATCAAGCGATCAATGCGATCGTGATGACGTGGCAGGCGGACGCGCCGCCGCCACCCGGCTGGACAGATCTTCGAGACCAGTGGTGGCAATGGCACGTCGAGCGCACCGCGGCGGGACTCCTCGGTTTCATTCTCGTGGTCGCGGCTTCGATCAGGGGCGAACGCTCGTAGGCCGGCGGCGGGGACGACGACGCTCCACTCGGTGATGGCTAGGCCGCCGCTGATGGGCACGCTCGAAGTGCATCGCCACCGGCGCGATCTCGCGCAGATCGAATCCCGCGGCGGTCTTGCGCGGAATTCCTCGCGCGATGAAGCGCTCCAGCGCCCGCAGGTTCTCATGATCTTCGGGAGTCGCGAAGCTGATCGCGTCCCCGATCGCGTGCGCCCTTCCGGTCCGCCCGATGCGATGCACGTAGTCTTCCGGCTGCGGGGGGAAATCGAAATTGATGACGTGGGAGATTCCTTCGACGTCGATGCCGCGCGCTGCGATGTCGGTCGCCACGAGCACTCGCACAGCGCCGCTCTTGAATCCGCGCAGTGCCTGCAGCCGCTGACCCTGGCTTCGGTTCGAATGCAGCGTCGCGGTGCGGATCCCCGAGGACGCGAGTTTGCGCGCGATCTTGTCGGCGCCGTGCTTCGTGCGCGAGAAGACCAAAACGGAATCGAGCGACGCATCGCGAAGCAGATGCTCGAGGAGCGCGAGCTTGCGGCTTTTCGGCACCTCGTAAACCATCTGCGCGACCGATTCGGCGGGATTCGCCCGGCGGCCAATCTGCACGATCTCCGGTGATGTCAGAAAATCGGATGCGATTTTCTCGATCTCTTTTGAGAGCGAGGCTGAGAAGAGCAGAGTCTGTCGCTGGCGCGGCAAGGCGTGCACGATCCGGCGGATGGCGGGCAGGAAGCCCATGTCCATCATGCGATCCGCTTCGTCGAGCACCGCAACTTCCAACTGCGAAAAGTCGACGTGGCCCTGCTGCATCAGATCCAGCAGGCGGCCAGGCGTTGCGATCGCGATCTCCGCGCCTGATCGCAGCCCAGCAATCTGCGGACGCTCGCTCACTCCGCCGTAGATCGTGACGCTGCGCAGATGGAGGTGTCGCGCATATTTGCGGACGTTCTCCTCGGTCTGCACGACGAGCTCTCGCGTCGGCGCGACGATCAAGGCGCGCACTCCGCGCCGCCCCATCTTCGAACCGTGCGCCGAGAGGCGCTCCAGGATCGGCAGGACGAATGCGGCGGTTTTTCCGGTCCCGGTCTGCGCGATTCCGATCACATCGCGGCCGCGCAGCACGGCCGGAATGGCTTTCGTTTGAATGGGAGTCGGCTCGGTGTAGCCCGACTCGCGTACGGCTTTGGTGATTTGTGGCCTGAGGCCGAGTGCGGTAAATGGCATGTGCGGTCGTATTCCGTTCGTCAGTAGATTTGTTGATTCACTCTGGCTTGCGGACGGCGACAGCGAGTCGATGAAACGCAGAGAGATGAAGCAGCTGGCATTCGAACGTCTAACGGGCTCAGGAAATTGCCGCGTGTTAGGATGGACAACAGGACGGTACCCATTGGCACATGCACGACCTTCGGCGACGAAGAAATTGAGAGAGCAGAAACGGCGCGAGCGGCAACAGCTCAAAGCCGAAAAACGCGCTCAGCGCAAACTAGCTGCGCAGGCCTCCGCGGGCGAGCAAAAAGCGTAAGCGGCCTCGACAGCCTGTGCTGTTAGAATGCGCGGCGCTCGAGCGGTGTTCTGAGCGCGTGACTTTCCCGCGGCTCGCACGTCCAACCGCAGGGCATCGCTTCCGATGACTCGATTGCTAGCCATCCTTCTTCTGCTGACCGGCTCCGCGCTCGCGCAAAGCCAGCCGGAACCGCAGAATCCCCAAAAACCCAAGCCAGGAACCATCGTTCCCCGACCCGAATCCGGCCGAATCGTTTCAGAACCGACACCGGTGCCCACAGCCCCGACAACGTCGACCGGCGTTCTGACCGGTCAGCCCATCGAGCGATTCGAGGCAGTCGGCAACACCTCCGTCGCCAGCGACACGATCCGTGTCTACCTCGGCATCGTTCCGGGCGAGCCATACAACCCCGACCTGATCCAAAAGAACTTTTTGAACCTCTGGCAAACCGGTCTCTTTGACGACATCCGGATCGAAGCCGATCGCGGAGAGCGCGGCGTCATCGTGCGCGTGATCGTCAAGGAGCGGCCGCGCATCGGATCGGTCGAGTACCGCGGAAACAAAGAGCTGAACGCGTCAAAGATCAACGAGGCCCTGGAAAAAGAGAAAATCGATCTTCACGTCGGCAACACGATCGAGCAGACGCTCGTGCAACGGGCGGCGGAGGCGATCAAGCGGGCGTATGCGGAAAACGGATTCGAAGGCGTGACCGTCGATCCGACCACCGAGAACATGCTCGAGCCGGGCGAGAAAAAGATCGTCTTCAACGTCAATGAAGGCATCAAAGCGACAGTCTCCAGAATCGACTTCGTCGGCAACAAGCGATTCTCCAGCCGTCGTCTGCGCGGGCAGATGAAAGAGGTCAAGCCAAACAACATCATCTCGTGGATCCGGAAGAAGAATCTCTACATTCCGTCCAAGCTCGATGAAGACCTCGAAAACGTCAAGAACTACTACATGGACTACGGCTACACCAACGTCTCATTTGGCGAGCCGCAGATCACGACCATCAAGGCCGGCAAGAAATCGCGCGTAAAGATCGCCATTCCCGTGAAAGAGGGAACGGTGCACACGTTCGGAGAGGTCGAAGTCTCCGGCAACACTGTCTTCACGAAAGATCAGATCATCGGAAACTTCCCGCTGAAGAAGGGCGAAATCATTCGCCGCAAGGGGATTCAGAACCGCATCGATGCGTTCAGCGACGCTTATCGCGCGCGCGGTTACATCTACTCCTACATCAATCCGGAGTACGTCGAGCGCGACAACAACGTCACCGATGTCCACATCCAGGTCTTCGAAGGCGACCAGTTCCGCCTCGGGCGTCTCGAGTTTCAGGGCAACAACACCACCAAGGACAAGGTTCTCCGCCGCGAGATCTTCCTCGAAGAGGGAGCCATCATGGACATGGAGACTTTCAAGCAAAGCCTCTACAAGCTGGGGCAGCTCGGATACTTCAAGGTCACTGACAACCCCGACTTCAAGGTCAATCAGGAAAAGAAGACCGTCGACATCACGGTCAAGGGTTCAGAGGAAGGCAAGAACGACATCCAGTTCGGCGGAGGCTACTCCGAGGGGACGGGATTCTTCGTGCAGACGCAGTTTTCGACGCGCAACTTCCTCGGCGAAGGCGAGAACCTCGGACTCAGCTTCCAGACCGGCAATCGTCTGCACTTCTTCTCGCTTTCCTACGCTGACCCCTGGTTCCTCGATACGCCGAACAGTCTCGGCGTCTCGCTCTTCAACCGCACCACGAACTACCCACTCTCGTTCGGATATCAGGAGCTGAGCAAAGGTGGATCGATCGCATACGGATACCGGCTGCATCGATTCGACAGTTTCTCGCTGGTCTACGGCCTGGAGCACGTCAAGAGCCACTACGAGTTCAATGTCGCTCCTGACGTGAACGGAAACGTTCCCATCGCGCAGATCTCCGATTTCACCTACTCGCAGTCGTCGATCGGGCCGGCCTACAACTTCGACTCGCGCGACAATCCATTCGACACCACGCGTGGCGGCCGTTTCTCGCTGGGCCTGTCGTACTCCGGCGGTCCGCTGGGTGGAAGCATTCACTCCGTCCGGCCGACGCTCGGCATGACGAAGTTCTTCAAGCTCTCGCGGCGCAGCACCTTCAGCTTCAACTCTGATCTCGGATACATGCTGCCGCTGAACAAGAACTGCTCGAATACGCTCGACGAACAGCAGGCGACCAGCAAAGAACTGTGCATTCCGAAAGGGCAGCGCTTCTTCGCCGGCGGCGAGTACTCCGTTCGCGGATTCTCATACGGCACGCTCGGACCAAACGAAACCTTCAACGGTCAAACGGTCATCGCAGGCGGTTACAAACAGGCGGTCTTCAACACCGAGTACATCTTCAAGGTCAACGATCCGCTGCGCCTGGTATGGTTTGCGGACTCCGGCTGGGCTTGGGGTTACCACGACAAGATCGACTTAGGGAAACTCCGCTACTCGACGGGAGCCGAGCTGAGGATCTTCCTGCCGGTGTTCCAGTTCCCGATCCGCTTCATCTACGCTATCAATCCACAACGCAAACCGGGCGACAAATTCGAAAGTTTCCAGTTCACAATCGGGAATACCTATTAATTCGGAGTGGTATTTACGCTCTGTCCACCTCTAAAGGAGATTTCATGAAGAAGCTTCTCATCACTCTCGCGGCGACGGCTTTGGCTCTTCCTGTCTTCGCGCAGGCCACAGCACCGGGACGTCTGGCGGTGATCGATGTGCAGCGTGTGCTCAACACATCGGTTGCCGGCAAGGCCGCTCAGGACAAGCTGAAGAAGATGCAGGAAGACAAGTTGGCGCGCGCTAACAAGATACAGGAAGACATGAAGGCGCTCGACACCGAGATCAACACCAAGAAGCTCTCGCTCAGCGAAGACAAGCTCGCCGATCTGCAGAAGCAGCTCTCCGACAAGCAGCTCGCGCTGCAGCGCTTCGGTCAGGACGCGGACAAAGAGCTCGGCGAGTCTCGCGACAAGGAGCTGCTGGCGCTCGAGGGCAAGATCAAGCCGGTGATCGACCAGATCGGCAAAGAGATGGGGCTGGCGGCGATCTTCAACAAGTTCGAGTCGGGCCTGGTGTACGCATCGGATGCGATCGACATCACCGACGCGGTGATCAAGCGCTTCAACGACGCGACGGTCGCCGAAAGCGGAACGCAGCCCGCCGCGCAGCCGGCAGCAGCGAAGAAGCAGTAGTCATCCTGAGGCGCAAAGAAGCCGAAGGATCTCAATCGACGTGACCTGAGATCCTTCGCTGCGCTCAGGATGACGGTTACAATCCCCGCCATGTCGGGGGTTTCCATCGCGGAGATCGTGACGCTGGTCAGCGGCCGTTACAACGGCCCTGCTGACCGCGTCATCCGCGGCGTCGCGACACTCAAAGACGCCACCGAGGACCACCTCAGCTTCCTCGGCAATCAATCCTATGTCCCGCAAGTCGCATCATCGCGCGCCGCGGCCATCCTCGTTCCCAACGAGCTCGACGCGGACGATCCGCGCTTCATCCGTGTTGCGAAGCCGCACGCCGCGCTCGCCGACGTGCTCGATCGCTGGTTCAACACCAGAAAGATTCCTCGCGGCATCTCGCCGCTGGCATCGATCGCGTCGAGTGCGAAAATCGGCGCGAATGTCGCCGTCGGCGCATTCAGCTCGATCGGAGAGAATGTCGTCATCGGCGACGACACGCTCATTTATCCGAACGTCTCGGTCTACGACGGCACGCAGATCGGCCGTCGCTGCATTTTTCACAGCGGCGTCGTCATCGGATCCGACGGCTACGGCTTCGTCACGATTGGCGGAAAGCATCGCAAGATTCCGCAGGTCGGAATCGTGCGCATTGAGGATGACGTCGAGATCGGCTCCAACTCCTCCATCGACCGCGCCGTCCTCGGCGAAACCGTGATCGGCGAAGGGACGAAGATCGACAATCTCGTGCAGATCGGACACAACGTGCGCGTCGGGAAACATTGCCTGATCGTTTCGCAGGTCGGCATCGCAGGCTCGACGGAGCTCGGCGACCACGTCGTCATTGCGGGACAGGCCGGTGTCGCCGGCCATCTGAAAATCGGCAACGGCGCGCAGATCGGCGGCGCGGCGGCCGTATTCCACGACGTTCCGGACGGCGTAAAGGTCATGGGCAGTCCCGCTCTTCCGTTCCGCGAATACGCACGGCGCGACGTCGCCATAAAACGGTTGGCGAAAAAGAGAGACTGATGCTGACGATCACCGACATCATGAAGATCCTGCCGCATCGCTACCCGATGCTGCTGGTCGACCGCGTCCTCGAGATCGAGCCGGGGAAGCGCATCGTCGGCATCAAGAACGTCTCGGCCAACGAACAATTTTTTCAGGGACATTTTCCGGGAGCGCCGGTGATGCCGGGCGTGTTGATCGTCGAGGCCATGGCGCAATGCGCGGCGGTGCTGATCCTGCGAGACATTCCGAATCGCGAGGAGAAGCTCTTCCTGTTCGGAGGCGTCGACAAAGCGCGATTTCGCAAACCGGTCGTTCCGGGCGATCAGCTTCGCTTCGAATGCACGATCGTGCAGCGCCGGTCCAACAGCGTGAAGATTCACGGCACGGCGACCGTCAACGGCGAGCTGGTGGCCGAGGCCGAGATGCTGAGCGTGATGGTGGAGAGGCCGAAGTAGTGGCGCAGATTCACGCGACCGCGATCGTCAGCAGCGAAGCGGTGATCGGAAACGGAGTCGAAGTCGGACCTTACGTGGTGATCGGTCCCGGCGTCACGATCGGGGCCGACTGCAAGATCGGCGCATTCAGCCGCATCGAAGGTCCGACCACCATCGGCGAGCGCAACGTTTTTTACGGACACGCGTCCGTCGGAAGTCCTCCCCAGGATCTGAAATATCGCGGAGAGCGCACCGCGCTAGTAATTAGTAATGATAATATAATACGAGAATTTGTTACGATTAATCGCGGCACGGCCGGTGGCGGTGGGCGGACCACGATCGAGTCGAACAACTTCTTCATGGCCTACTCGCACGTCGCGCACGATTGCCACGTTGGCTCGCACACGATCTTCGCGAACAACGCCACGCTGGCGGGGCACGTCGACGTCGGCGATCACTCGACCATCGGTGCGTTCTCGGCCGTCCATCAATTCTGCCGCGTCGGCGATCATGCCTTCATCGGCGGATTCACAGTCGTCACGCAGGACGCGCTCCCGTACGTCAAGACTGTCGGCGATCGCCCGGCGAAGACTTACGGCATCAACACGATCGGCTTGCAGCGCAAAGGTTTCGAGCAGGACACGCTCGAGGCGCTCGATCGCGCTTACCGGATTCTCATCCGCTCGAAACTCAAGCTGCAGGATGCGCTGCAGAAAATCGAGAGCGAGCTCGGGTTCTATCCTGAAGCGCGATATCTGGTCGAGTTCATTCGCGGCACATCGAAGCGCGGATTCATCCGATGAAGACCCGCATCGGCGTCGTCGGCACCGGCTACCTCGGCCGTCTGCACGCGCGCGTACTCACCGAGATGCCGGAAGCGGACGTGGCCGGCTTCGTCGAGGTCAGCGATGCCATCGCCACGGAAATCGTCGAGACGTTGCATCTGCGGCGATTCGATTCCGTCGCGGCGTTGGCGCGTGAGGTCGAGTGCGCTGTGGTGGCGACTCCGACAACGACGCACTTCGATATTGCGCGGGAGCTGATCGACGCCGGACGAGACGTCCTGGTCGAAAAGCCGATCGCGGCGGAAGTCGACGAAGGCAAGCGGCTGGTTGACTTCGCCGCCAAACACAATCGCATTCTCCAGGTCGGTCACGTCGAGCGCTACAATCCCGCGATCGTTGCGGCCGCGCCGCTGCTGCGCGACATCCGCTACGTCGAAGCCGAGCGTCTGGGCGTCTTCGTCGGCCGTTCGCTGGACATCGATGTGCTGCTCGATCTGATGATTCACGATCTCAACCTCGTGTTGTCGCTGCTGCATTCGCGTGTGACCGAAGTCCGCGCTGTCGGTGTGCCGGTGCTGACCGAAAAAGTCGACATTACAAACGTGCGGCTGGAGCTCGAAAACGGCGCGGTCGCGAACCTGACCGCCAGTCGCGTTTCGCAGGAGCGCGTGAGGAAGGTGCGGTTCTTCAGCAGCGAGGCCTATATCTCGATCGACACCAAAGAGCAGGAAGTGAAAGGATTTCGATTGGGAAACCGCACCATCGAGCCGATCGCGATCGAGGTCGAGAAAAAAGAACCGCTGCGCGCGGAGCTCGAGTCGTTCTTGCAGTGCGTGCGCGAACGGAAACGTCCGCTGGTCAGCGGCCAGGATGGAGTGGCCGCGGTCGCGCTCGCGAAAGATGTGGCGGCCGCCATCGACGCGTCGATGAAGAAATGGAAGAGATGAAGAGTTTGGCCGCCCCTCACCCGGTCCCGCTCAGCGGGACCACCCTCTCCCCGCTTCGCGGGGCGAGGGACGTCGCCGATCGAAGTCCTTCGCCCCGCTTGCGGGGAGAAGGTGCCCGAAGGGCGGATGAGGGGCGCACATGGCGATGAACGTCCCGATCGGAATCATCGGCGGCTCAGGTCTCTATCAGATGGACGGAGTGAAGGTCGTCGAGGAGCGCGCGCTCGAGACTCCATTCGGCACGCCATCAGACGCCTACGTGATCGGCGAGATCGATCGCGTCCGCGTCGCGTTTCTTTCGCGGCACGGACGCGGGCATCGCGTGATTCCGTCGGAGATCAACTACCGCGCAAACATCTTCGGATTCAAACTCCTCGGCGTCCACACGATCATCTCCGCGAGCGCGGTCGGTTCGATGAAGGAGTCGTATCACCCGACCGACATCGTCTTTCCCGACCAGTTCATCGATCGGACCCGCCACCGCCCCGATACGTTCTTCGGCAACGGCATCGTCGGCCACATCACGTTCGCGGATCCGATCTGCGCCGACGTCGCATCGCTCGCCAGCGGCGCCGGCCGCGAAGCGGGCGCGCGAGTGCACGATCGCGGCGTCTACGTTTGCATCGAAGGACCGCAGTTTTCCACGCGAGCCGAATCGAATCTTTATCGCTCGTGGGGCGTCGACGTCATCGGCATGACGAACCTCCAGGAAGCGAAGCTCGCGCGCGAGGCCGAGATCTGCTACGCCACGATGGCGCTGGTCACGGATTACGACTGCTGGCACGAGACGGCAGAATCGGTGAGCGTCGAGCAGATCTTCGGGTATCTCAAAGCAAATGCCGAGATGGCGCAGCGGATCTTGCGGCTGGCCGTGCCGCGAGCCGCGGCACGAAAACGTGACTGCGCGTGCGCAAACGCCTTGCAGTTCGCGATCGTCACCGACCGCGCGCTGATCCCGGCCGAAATCACAAAGAAGCTGGCGCCGATCATCGGCAAATACATCCAATGAGCATTCTGGTCGTCGGCAGCGTGGCATTCGACCGCATCATCACTCCGTTTGGCACAGCCGATCGCTGCCTGGGCGGCTCCGCGACGTACTTCGCGGTGGCCGCGTCTTTCTTTGCGCCTGTGAATCTGGTTGCGGTCGTCGGCGACGATTTCACCGATGAAGATGCCGCGATCTTCAAAGGGCGCAACATCAATCTCGACGGCCTGCAGAAAGTAAAGGGTGCCAGGACGTTTTTCTGGGCCGGCGAATACGGATTCGATCTCAACGTCGCGAAGACGCGCGAGACACAGCTCAATGTCTTCGCGGACTTCAAACCGCGGCTCAACGACGTCCAGCGCGCCTCGGAGGTCGTCTTTCTCGCCAACATCGATCCGGATCTGCAGATGGACGTGCTGCATCAGTGCAAAAAACCGCGCATGGTGGCGCTCGACACGATGAACTACTGGATCTCGGCGAAAAAGGACGCGCTGACACGTGCCTTTCAGAACGTCGATCTGATCGTCATCAACGAAGCGGAAGTGCGTCAGTTCACGCAGGAAGCAAATCTGGTCAAGGGCTGCCGGCAGATCCTCACGTTAGGCGCGAAGACGCTCGTCATCAAGCGCGGCGAATACGGCGTCTTGATGTTCACGCGCGATGCGGTCTTCGCGGTACCAGCCTATCCACTCGAGAATGTCTTCGATCCCACCGGCGCCGGCGACACCTTCGCCGGAGGCTTCCTCGGCTATCTCGCCTCGTGCCGTCAGGCCGACGATCGCGAGTTGCGCCGCGCGATCATCTTCGGCAGCGTGCTGGCATCTTTCACGGTCGAGAAATTCTCACTCGATCGACTGCGCGAGATCACGCTGGCCGATGTTCAGGAGCGCTATCGCGCATTCCGAGCGCTCACGCACTTCGAAGACTACTCGTGACCCGCACGTGCTGCGATCTGGAACGTGGAACCCTGGCCGGTATTCGAAACAGTCGACCCATAAACGACGGCGCTTCCGGCAGCTACCGAGATCACAATCGACTGATTCGGCCCGATCGTCCCGCCGACGAAATCGGACGCCGACATTTGCGACAAAGAGTTCGGCGCGAATGTGCGGGTGGCGGTGCGGACAACCATTCCCACAGCCTCATAAAGCGTGACTGTCATCGTGACGCCGCTTGAAAACGTCTTAACGCCGACATTCAACCGAAATCGCGTTAGATCTGACGGTGTCGTCAGTACGGCGCGCGATCCTGATGTCAGAACGTCGTCGCCGCGCAACTGCGGAATGATCACCACGCCGCCGTCCTCGATGCGTACGACAGAAGATGGTGCGGGACCGCTCGTCGGAACGATCTCGAGCGATCCGACACCGGTGACGCCGAAGCCGGCCATCAGATCAGCAAACGTTCGCGTCTCAAATGGTGCAAGCGTGTACGAGATCCTCGGATCGTTCGCCGTTGACGATTGACCCGCAGGGTGGAACAGGAGGGCTCCATTGATCGTGGCCGCTGACGGGTTGCTGATCTGCGCAAACGTCTTGAAGGTCGCGCCGCCGAAACCGGTGACCGATCCCACTACCGGTACGACCGTCGTACGTGTTCGCGTCGTCTCATAAAGGTCGGCCGCGCCCGAACCTCCTGGACGGTTGGAGTGGAAAATGAGACGCGTACCGCCGGCGTAGAGAAAGCCGCGGGTCTCACTGTTCGAAGTATTGACCGCCGGTCCGATGTTCACGGGAGCGGACCATGGATCGGCGACGGATCCACGGGTCGCGATCCACAAATCTTCACCGCCAAGTGTGCCGGTGCGTGGCGAGGTCAGGAATAGCTCGAGTCCATCGGAGCGCACCATCGGGAAACGGTCGCTGTCTTTGCTGCTCAGCTCCGTCACGAGCTGTGGCGCCGCAAATTTTCCATCGGCTCCCAGTTGGCTTGTGTAGATATCAAATCCACCGGGGCCTCCCGGCCGCGACGAATTGAAGAAGACGATCAGGATTCCCGTATCAGGATTCTCAAATCCGGAGAATCCATATTCCTCGCCCGCGCTGTTGAGTTCTGTCAGGTTTCGAACATTGTCCCACGCGAAATCATCCTGAGTGTTCTGCCGGAAGGCGATGTGAAGATCATTGAGTCCGAGGGTGCCTGGACGGTCGCTGCCGAAGATGAGTTTGTTGCCGTCCGGCGTCACAAACGGACAGTGTTCCATCGCATCAGTGTTGATTTTCGAGCCGAGATTCTGTGCCGGTCCCCACGTGTCGTTGATGCTCGCCCGATGAGAAACGTAGATGTCGAGGCCACCGAAGCCACCGGGCCGATCTGAGGCAAAGTAAAGAGTCAGGCCATTCTTCGCGACAAAAGCAAACTGTTCACTGCTGCTGGTGTTGATTGTTGCGCCGAGGTTGACCGGTGGCGTCCAGTCGGAAAACGTTTGCGCCAAAAGAGGGACAGACAATTCGAGACACGTCAGGACTGCCAGCAAGTCTCTCTTTTTCATGATCGTAGCAAGGTCGGCCCCCGAACAAAGAATGGCCATTGACGGCCGATCATCTCCGGTCATCCGGCGATCATTTGCGGTGTAGACTGGCCTTTCCCTGTCATTTGCGATGCCGGATCTGGTCCGGTTCGACGTCTTCGAAGTCAACATTCGCTCGCGCGAGCTGCGAAGGAAGGGAGTTCCCGTATCGCTCTGTGGCCGTCGGGCACGTTTGTAGACTATGACCACGGCCTCAACACAGCCATCAACAAGCTGCGCGTGGCCCTCGGCGACTCCGCCGAAGAGCCGCGCTTCATCGAAACGGTCGGTCGACGGGGTTACCGGTTCATCGGCGCTCGCGCTTTAACGTGGCGCAAATTCGTTCTGGCCGGCTTCGCGGTTTTCGTGATCGTCATCGCGGCCGCCGCTTATTTCGGGAAGAAACCGCAAACGACAAATACGATCCACTCAATCGCCGTTCTTCCGCTCACGAATCTCTCCAGAAATCAGGAGCAGGAATTCTTCGCCGATGGGATGACGGATCAGCTCATCACCGATCTGGCGAAGATTCCGGGATTGGACGTCATCTCGCACCAGTCCGTGATGCGGTTCAAATCCAGCCGTGCTTCTCTCAAGCAGATCGCGCACGAGCTTGGAGTCGACGCAGTGGTGGAAGGGACGATCATGCGTGACGGCTCGCGTGTGCGGGTGACTGCGCAACTGATCGACGCCCGAACCGATCGCCACCTGTGGGCCAGCGACTACGAGCGGAACCCGGACGACGTGCTGTCTCTTCAGGATGAAGTGGCCCACGACATCGCACAGCAGATCGGATCAAAACTCGTCAAGGCGCCGCGTGCAACTCCGATCAATTCGGAGGCCTACTTGCTGTATCTGCGCGGACGGTATGAATGGAACAAGCTTCCGCCGAATTTCGGTCCGGCAATGGCTTTCTTCGAGCAGTCGATCAAGGACGATCCAAATTTTGCCCTGGCGTACGCCGGCCTGGCCGACTGCTATGCCACGCGAGGCGGCTGGAAGACACCTCATACACCAAGCGACGACCAGACAGCGCGATCGCTCGCAAAGAAAGCGCTGCGGATTGATCCATCGTTGTCCGAGGCCTACACCACGTTGGCCTCTCTCGATCGGTTCACTTACGACTACGCGGCCTCCGAATCGAACTTTCGACGCGCCATTGCGGCCAACCGGCACTACATCATCGCCCATCAGTGGTACGCACTTTTGCTCATCCGCCTGGGACGCCTGGATGAGGCCATTCGCGAAGCGCGAATCGCCGTGCAGCTCGATCCTCTTTCCTGGTACGCAAACGCCACCCTCGCCACTGCGCTGGAGTTCAGCGGTCGAACAGTCGAGGCGATCGAACGTCGGCAGGCTCTGATGCGCCTCTATCCCGAGGACGCACAGCAGCACTTCAAGCTCTTCT
>QHVX01000246.1 GCA_003222375.1 Acidobacteriota bacterium | reverse complement strand
CAATGTCCTGCATCTGGGTCCCCCCAACCCGCCAATTTGTCGGAATCGGATGAGTAGTGAAATTGTATCTGGATCGCTCGGTTGTCACCACTGCAACCGAGTCGGTGCAACTGCTGCTTCATCGGGAACGTGCAACTTCGGGTATTCGCCGGCAGCCAGCGGCTCTTTCGGGGCGCTTTTGAGCCATTCGGCGTGTCGTCGAGCGGCAGCATCGACTTTCGTCCTATCGAGACCGCAATGCACGAGCGGAAAGGCCTCCAAACGCTTGAGCCCTGCTGCGAATAATCGTGGCGCGCCGCGGTACGTGCCGCGCTGGACATGGTGGTACGCCGCCGCGATCTGGATGAGGCCCTGCAAAAACTGTTCGAGATCCGATTCGGCCTCCAGCCAGAGCGTCTCCCACGACTCGTGAGCTTCCCAGAACTTGCGCGAATTGAAGTTGTGGATGCCTTCCAGGAAGTAGGTGGCGAAGTCGGGCTTAGTCACTCGCTCGTGTTCCGCGCCGCAGGGTCTCACACATCGCGGCAGTGAAATCCGACGTGCTCCCGCGACCGCCGATGTCGCGCGTGCGATGCTCGGGCCCCGACGCGAGGATTTTGACGATTGCGTTTTGAACGCGTCGCGCGGCGTCCATTTCGCCGATGTGCTGCAGCATCAGCACCGCCGACTGCAGCAGCGCGAGAGGATTGGCCTTGTTCTGTCCTGCGATGTCAGGCGCGCTGCCGTGCACGGCCTCGAAGATGGCGCCATTTTCGCCAATATTTGCCCCCGCCACCACACCCAACCCTCCCACCAGCCCGGCCGCCAGGTCGGAGACGATGTCGCCGTACAGATTTTCGAGCAGGAGAATGTCGAACTGGTTTGGATCGATGACGAGCTGCATGCACAGGTTGTCGACGATCCGGTCGTCGGCCTGAATGTTCTGATATTGCTTCGCAACATTGCGAAAGCAGTTCAGAAAAAGGCCGTCCGACATCTTCATGATGTTCGCCTTGTGCACGGCCGTGACGCGTTTGCGGTTGTGCGCGCGCGCGTATTCGAACGCGAACTTCGCGATGCGGGTCGAGGCGCGTTCGGTGATGATCTTCAAGGACTCGACCACGCCCGGAACCACCTCGTGTTCCAGCCCGCTGTACAAATCCTCGGTATTCTCGCGCACGACGACGAGGTCGATGTTCTCGAACTTCGTGACGATGTTCGGCATCGACTTCACCGGGCGCAGATTGGCGTAAAGATCGAGCGTCTTTCGCAGCCGGACGTTGATCGATGTGAAACCGGTGCCGACCGGCGTCGTGACCGGTCCCTTCAGCGCGACTTTGTTCCGGAGAATCGAATCGAGCACTTCCTGCGGCAGCGGGTCTCCGAATCGCGATACCGCCTCGGCACCCACGAAATAGCTGTCCCACTGCACCGGAACGCCTGCACACTCGATGATCGCCACCACCGACGCGGTGACCTCCGGACCGATGCCGTCACCGGGAAGCAGCGTGATCCTGTGCTGAGGCATCGATCATTCCTTTCACGCGCCGCCGCGCCTCGTCGAGCGAGAACTGCAGCGGGAAAATCTGAGCCAGCTCGGCAAATTCGGGAAGCTCCTCCAGGCATCGCTCCACGCTCTCCAGCGTCGGCGGAATGAAGTCGAGATAGTGGATGCGCGCGCGTTCGATTGGCTGGCGTGAAAACGTCCCGATGATCTTGATCGAACGCTGCAGCAGAGTCTCGAAATAGCGGGATCGAAGGTTTTCTCCGCGCGCGTAATAATCGAGGAGCTCGATTTCCGTCGTCTCACCGAGGATGCGGGCGACGCCGCGATCGCGGAGGAGCGACGCCATGTCGTACGTGTCGGGGCCCATCCGCAGGTCCTGATAGTCGATGATGAAAAGAGTATTATTTAGTATATGTATATTTTGTCCATGATAATCACGATGGCATAACACATACGGATGTTGCTGGATCTTGTCGGTGAGCTTCCGGAAAATGGGCACCAGATGCCGGCTTTCGCCGGCGCCCATCAGCTTGTCGACATAGAACTCGCGCGTCATTTCGAGCTCTTTGAAGAAAAAATCTGACGCGAATGGCGGGTTAACGGTGACTTCGCCGGTCCGTTGGAACGTCACGAGGGCGTCGATGGCCTGGCGATAGAGCAGCACGCCGCGTTCGCGGTCGCGGTGGAGCAGATCGAACAGCGTCTCATCGCCGGCGTCGAACTGCAGCACGGCCGCGTCGGAATGATGCAGCATTTTCGGCACCGAGCCATGTTCGAGAATGGCGTGGTAAGCGTCGAGAAACTGCTCGAGCTGCGCGCGCACCTCGCGCGGATAGTAGGCCAGCATCTGCGAGGAGCCGTCGGGAAAGCGGATCCGGTAATAACGGCGCACCGAGGCGTCACCGGGTAACGGCTCGACGGTCCATTGGTCGCCACAGCACTCCCGGAGAAATGCCGCCGCTTCATCGGGAAGTGTCATACGTCATCCTGAGGCCGCGCAGGCGGCCGAAGGATCTCGCCGAGGAGATCCTTCCCCTTCACTTCGTTCAGGGTCAGGATGACGTCTTCGCGTCACTTCGGCGTCGGTCCTTTTTCATCGGCCTTCGCATCGCGGATCACGACCTTGGTGATCGTCGTCGGGCTGTTCGGTCGGTCATTCGCGCCGTGCGGCGCGTTGACGATCTTGTCTGCGACATCCATTCCTTTTGTCACCTGCCCGAAGACCGTGTACTGCCGGTCGAGGAACGGAGAGTCTTTCACGACGATGAAGAATTGCGACGACGCGCTGTTGGGATCATTGGCGCGAGCCATCGACACGATGCCGCGTTTGTGGCTCACAGTGCTGAACTCCGCCGACACGTTCTTTCCCGATCCACCCATCCCCCACGAGTTGACGTCGCTGCCTTTGGTGTTCGGATCGCCGCCCTGGATCATGAATCCCGGGATGACGCGATGGAATTTTGTTCCGTTGTAGAAGCCCTGCTGGGCGAGATCGATGAAATTCTTGACATGGTTGGGAGCAACGTCAGGAAAAAAACGGATATCGATCTCGCCGGCGGTGGTGTGCAGCTCCGCCACCTTGTCGGTGTACGTCATTTTTCGAGTCTCCTTCTTTTTGGGGGCAGGCTTCGTCGCGGCGAAAATCTCTTTGGCGGGAACGCCGGCGATGCAGACGATCGTCAGCGCTATCGAGATGATTCTGTTCAAATTGCAGTCCTCCTTCGTAGCTGAGCGCGAATGCTACTACGAGGAGGACTGCCGACTGCCTTTAGCGGTTGGACAGGGAAGCGTTCTCGGTCCGAACTGGTTCGCTGGCACTTCGCTCCGACCGCTGGGACGCATTGATGTTCGCGCCTCCTCGATCGTTCGCTCGTTCGTGACCAAAGCTCGGACGCTCGGTGTCGATGACGGCTGCCCCGCCGACGTTCAGTTGTGACGATTGCGTCTGTCGCGAACGCCCGCGACTGTGACCACCTTCGCGACCGATTGCCGACATGTGAGCACGATCGCGGCTTACAGCTTCCCCACCCTTCCGGCCGGCGACCCGGGCTTCATCCGATGTAAATTCGTGAGCGGTCCCTTTGGCGTGCGCCGCTCTCCCGCCCTTGCTCGCAATCTCACGCTGCTTGGCCGGATCCATCGACGCAAAACCGCGCTTGCTCGTATTTGCCATCCTCGTTCTCCTTGAACTCAAGTTGATACTGCGGCACTGCGACCCCTGCGTGAGGCAAGAGAACGAGCGGTTCACGAAATGTGCCCAATTGACACGCAATTCGGCGGGAAAGAGGAAGGAATTTGGCGGAGAGAGAGGGATTCGAACCCTCGGTAGAGCTTTGTGACCCTACGGCGGTTTAGCAAACCGCTGGTTTAAGCCGCTCACCCATCTCTCCGCTTCCAAGGCAGAAGTATGAAGGCAGAAGGCAGAAGTAAAACAAATCATTCCGGCGCACGACGATTTTACTTCTGCCTTCTGCCTTCTGCCTTCTGATTTTTCTTTGGCGGAGGAGGTGGGATTCGAACCCACGGTACCGGTCACCCGGTACGGCGGTTTTCAAGACCGCTGCCTTAAACCACTCGACCACTCCTCCCTTGAAGGCAGAAGTCAGAAGGCAGCAGGCAGAAGGAGATATTTCAGACTTCTGCCTTCTGCCTTCTGCCTTCTGCCTTCTGCCTTCTGCCTTCAATCGATCGTCACGTCGAGCGTGATGTGGAGCCGCAACTTGCGGTGGCGACGTACCTCGTCC
>QHVX01000243.1 GCA_003222375.1 Acidobacteriota bacterium | reverse complement strand
TGTTCGTCGGCGATTTCGCGCACCGCGCCGAACCGCTTCGCGAGCGAATGATGCACGCTCTCGGCTACGACAACGTCCGCCACCACGAAGCGGATATCGCAGAAGTCGACGACAAATTCGGAAAGTACCGAGTGATAACGTGGCTGCACGTCGTCCCGGGTGGCATCTTCCTTCTCCTCGCGCCGATCCAGTTTCTCCCTCCCGTTCGCAATCGCTTCCTGGGCTTCCATCGCTGGTTAGGCCGAATCCTGCTCGTGGCGGCGCTGGCGAGCGGTGGGGCCGGTCTCTTCTTCGGGTTCTTTTTTCCGCTGGGCGGATTCAACGAATCGATTCCCATCGCGATCTTTGGCGGCCTCCTGTTTTTCTCCGCGATCCGCGCTTACATCGCGATTCGTAACGGACAGGTCCGGATTCACCGCGAGTGGATGATTCGCGCGTTCGCGGTCGCACTCGCGATATCGACGGTTCGCGTCGTCATCATGGCCTTCGACATCGCCCGCATCGGCGTTGACGAACCCCGGGCCATGTTCGTCATCTCGATCTGGAGCGGGTGGTTGATTACACTTGCGATCGCCGAATTCTGGATTCGATACACACGACAGAGGGTGACAGCATGATCATCGGTTCGCATTCCATCATCTACAGCAAGAAGCCGGACGCCGATCGCGCCTTCCTGCGCGATGTGCTGAAGTTTCCGAGCATCGACGTGGGCGGAGGATGGCTGATCTTCGGATTGCCACCGTCGGAGGTTGCCGTGCATCCCGGCGAAAAGAACAACGTGCACGAGTTCTATCTGATGTGCGATGACGTGGAACAGTTCATCGCCGAGATGAAGTCGCGCAAAATCGTGTGCGGCCCCATTCACAATCAGGGTTGGGGAATGCTCACCGAAGTCACACTGCCCGGCGGCGGGAAGTTAGGCGTGTATCAGCCGCGTCACGGACGGCCGAAAGCAATGGCAGTCAAAAAGAAGGCCCGTTGATAGGCGGCGGCCCGAAGGCCGCCGTCCGAGACTCGTTAGTGCCTTACGTGTTTGTTGCGCTCGTACTGAACACCTTCGCCGACTGCAGCGCCGATCAACGCGCCGGTGAGCGGATGTCGATGATCGATCAACGCCCCGGCGGCAGCGCCAACCAGAGCACCGCCCGTCTGGCTGTAGTGTTTGCGGTGATACGTCGTCGACGCGTATGCCCGGCGATGGCGCGTTCGCGCGAATGCGGATCCAGCCGGCATGAAGAGCTCGAGGCTCAGCACGGCTGCATTGATTTTCATCGTAAGCGGAGTCATGTTTGTGTCTCCTTGCGTGCTTATTTTGCGAAACGAGTGCCCATTTAGCCGCGATTTAAGCATCTGAAACAGAGAGAGGTTAGCGTGCTCTACGTCGTCATCGAATCGTTCAAAGATCCGGTTGCCGTCTACCGCCGATTTCGCGATCGCGGACGGATGGCTCCGAACGGGCTCAGCTATGTCAATAGCTGGGTGACGCCGGACGTGAAGCGGTGTTACCAGGTGATGGAGTGCGCCGATCGCAGTCAACTCGACGCATGGCTCGCGCGGTGGAACGACCTCGTCGACTTCGAAGTGATCGCTGTCATCACGTCGGCGGAAGCATTCGAGACCATCAAGCCGCGGTTGTGAAGTTACAATCCGCGCCGCATGTTCAGCCGTTGGCTTCTCATCGCTATTGCTGCGCCCGCCCTCTACGCCGCGCCCCCGCCACTCGATGACGCGACGCGGCAGCTCACACGCGACATCTACAAGCAACTCGTCGAGATCAACACGCCGCATTCCGTCGGCAACACGACGACGGCGGCCGAGGCGATGGCCGCGGTTGAGGGCGGCGGGATTTCCAGCCCCCGATGTCCGCGTCCTCGCTCCGAATCCTCGGAAGGGAAATCTTGTCGCGCGTTTGCGCGGCTCGACAAATCAGAAACCGATTCTGCTCCTCGCGCATCTCGATGTCGTCGAAGCGAAGCGGGAAGACTGGTCGGTCGATCCATTCACATTCCTCGAAAAGGATGGCTACTACTACGGCCGCGGGACGAGCGATGACAAGGCGATGGCGGCGATTTTCATCGCCAATCTGATTCGCTACAAAAAAGAAGGTTGGGTACCGAAACGCGATTTGATCGTCGCGCTGACCGCCGACGAGGAAACCGGCAACTACAACGGCATCTCCTGGCTTCTTTCGCAGCATCGCGACCTGGTCGATGCTGCCTTCGCGCTCAACGAGGGCGGCGGCGGGCGACTCAAGGACGGAAAGCGGCTCTACAACGGTGTCGGCGCGAGCGAGAAGGTTTATGTCTCGTTTGGGCTCGCGACGCACAACAGAGGCGGCCACAGCTCGGTGCCGCGATCTGACAATGCGATCTATCAGCTCGCGGAAGGACTCACGAAGCTCGCGAAGTATCAGTTCCCGGTGGAGCTCAACGAAGTCACCCGCACCTACTTCGAGCGGATGTCGAAGATCGAGGAGGGAGCGGTCGCCGCCGACATGGCGGCGGTCGCGAAAGGCGATCCGGCTGCGGCCGCGCGCCTCTCCGACAACGCGGTCTACAACGCGTTGATGCGGACGACGTGCGTCGCGACGCGACTCGAAGGCGGTCACGCCGACAATGCATTGCCGCAATCGGCGAAGGCGACCGTGAATTGCCGCGTGCTTCCGGCCGCCTCGGCCGATGACGTGCGCGGCACGCTGATGAAAGTCCTGAATGATCCCGGAATTGAAGTCACGTGGATCGACCGGCCGAAACCGAGCCCGCCTTCGCCGCTCGATGCGGCCGTCATCGGCCCGATCGAGAAGGTCACAAACGAATTCTGGCCGGGCGTTCCGGTGATGCCGCTGATGGCCACCGGTGCCAGCGACAGTCTGTATCTGCGAAACGCAGGCATTCCGAGCTATGGCGTGTCCGGGCTTTTCTCGGAGCTGAACGACACGCGCGCGCACGGCCGCGACGAGCGCGTCGGCATCGCCGAGTTTTATGACAGCCTGCAGTTTCTGTACGTGCTGGTGAAGCGGCTGGCGTCGTGAAGCGCATCTTCTTCGTCGCGCTTCTCCTGGCCGCCTGCGCCGCCCCACCGCCGCCCGCGCCTGCCCCCGCCCCGCAAGAGGCGCCCGGCGCGGAAAGGGCGATCGGAACTGTTCGCGTGACCGCGACGACGCTCAATGTGCGGCGTGAGGCATCGGCATCATCGGAAGTCGTTGCGCAAGTTCGGAAAGGGGAGCGACTCGCGCTGCTTTCGGCCGGCGATCAATGGCATCGCGTGCGCCTGGGCAATGGCGCGATCGGATTCGTGTCGGTCGATCTCGTCATCCGCGAAGGCGCGCGTCGCGGGTGCGCAGCGGACGCCGACTACCAGTTCGTGAAAGCACCGACACCGACGTTTCGCGAGGGCGGCGTCGCACACGGCATCGTCGTCGTCGACGCGAACGTCGACACCAAAGGCAACGTGACATCGACGAAGGTCATCAGCAACACGACCGGGGACGATGCGCTCCCCGCGATCGCCGAGCGCGAGATCAAGTCCGCGAAGTTTTCGCCTCCCATTCGCAATTGCGTGGCGAAAGCATTCATCTTCACGTATAAACGCTCGTTCTAAGGGTCATGGCGAACATCCGGCAGTACGCGATCGACGCGAAATCAACCGATGTCTTCGGCCGCGTGATGTGCTCTGCCCGCAATCACCATTTCGTGATCGACGGTCCGGTGCAGAACGGATGTCCGGGCGAGGCGGTGACGCCTCCGGAGGCTTTTTTGACCGGCGTGGCGGCGTGCGGCATTGAGCTCGTTCAAGTGATCGCGCGTGAGCTCTCCCTCCCGATTCCAACC
>QHVX01000242.1 GCA_003222375.1 Acidobacteriota bacterium | reverse complement strand
TTGATCTCGTGGTTGGCGAGGAACTTCGTCAGTCCGGCCTTTGCGATATCGCGATCGTATTTGTTGTTGTCGAAGAAACCGAACCCGCCTGATGTGACGTTCGGGCTGACGGTCTGGTCGATGAACCCCGGAAGGGTGGTCCCGGTGCCCGCGATCGTTGCGTCTTCGTGATGATGGCCAGCTTCGGCGTTCACAATGAAAGTGGACGTGAAGATTCCGCTGTAGCGAGCAATGTAGTCGCTGCCGCCGGTCTTCCGCTCACCGTTTGTCGTGGTAGGAGGGCCGTTGATTCCGAAGAGCGGTCCGGTCGTTTTGGTCGGATCTCCGAAGATGGACAACGTCAGATTCTGGTTCTCGGTCGCACGAAGAGTCAGTTTGCCTGCAAACAGATTGCTCTTGACCTTCGTGTCGATCGTGGCGCCGACTGGCAGGTTGTAGCCGCCGGGCAGCTCGGGTGTCGCCTGCACAACCAGCGGCGAGTTGATGCGAATGTTCGTAGTAGCCCGATCCTGACGGTTATACGCTCCGAAGAACCACAGCCGGTCCTTCATGATGTAGCCGCCGAGGTCGAGACCGTAGTCCGCCTGGTATTTGGTGTCGGTCGTCGTGCCGGCCGTGTGCGGACGCTCCGTCACAGTGGCGTTGTCGGCACGCAGACTTCTCGGCGAATCGAATCCGAAGAGATCGCCGCTGAACTGATTGCCACCTGACTTCGTGATGGCGTTGACCACGCCACCGGTCATGCGGCCATACTCGGCGGGCAGGCCGCCGGTCTTGACTTCAACTTCCTGCACGAAATCGAAGTTGAGCGTCTTACCTTCGCGACCGTTGCGGACCTCGGTTGTGTTGAGGCCGTCGATGATGTACTGGTTCTCCGCTCCCGTTGAGCCGTAAAACGTCGGGCCGGTGGCATCGGCGTTCGTGCCCGGCGCAACCTGCACGATCGAGGTGAAGTTACGCGCGATCGGCAGCGTGGCCATCGTCTGGCTCGTCACGTTGGTGCCGGTGGCCGATGACGTCACGTCGATGACAGGTGCCGCGCTGGTCACGGTGATTGTCTCCGAAACCGTCGGGCTCATTGCCACATCGAGCGTGACGGTGCGGTTCAGACCAACACGGATGTTCTGCTGCTTCACAGTATTGAAACCGGACAGCGTGGCGGTCATCGAATAGTCGCCCGGAGGGAGCTGACTAAAGCGAAAGTTGCCCTGCGCGTCGGTGACTTCCGTGCGTACGCCCTGCATGTTTGGCGAACGGACTTCAACGGTCACGCCGGGAAGCGGTGCGCCCGCCTGCATGATCCTGCCCGTGATCGCTCCCGTTTCGGCTGTCTGAGCAAAGGCAGCCGTCACGAGAAACACGCTCAACGCGAGCAGGAGTGCGACCTTAAACTTTTTTCCCATCATTCGTCTATCTCCTACATTGGTTTCTAATGCGACAGTTTCTTGAATGAAAGTACGTTGAAAACAGTTAGTCTTGAGGGGACACCTCCTCATCATCTCGAATTGTCTGGTTGGGGCTGCACACGGGCTGCCGTCCTGTGAGCCGCCTCTGCAGCGGCGAACCTTACTAATTTTCGACACTTAGCACAACTGGCACTCTTCGATCGCGACTGCCAGGTTCAAAAAACCGTAGATCGGCTACGAGGAACGGAATAACCGCCGTCGAATCCGCGGTTTACCCGATTCCACACCGTTTTCTCGGAGGTTCGACTTTGTTCGCCATCATTCGCTCCGGTGGAAAGCAGTATCGCGTGGAAGAAGGCGACGTTCTCGTCGTCGAGCGCGACATCCTCGGTAACGCCGAGAAGAACAAAGTCACGTTCAATGAAGTGCTCATGATCGGTGGCGACAAGCCGAAGGTCGGCGTTCCGACGATCAATGGCGCCAGTGTGGTGGCGACGGTCGTCAGGGAATCTCGCGGCAGCAAGATCGTTGTTTTCAGGAAGAAGAAGCGCAAGAATCATACGAAGCGGAAACGCGGCCATCGCCAGGAGATGGTCGAGCTACGCATCGATTCCATCAAGGGGTAAGCCATGGCTCACAAAAAAGGACAGGGTTCATCGCGCAACGGCCGCGATTCGCAGCCCAAAATGCTCGGTGTCAAGCGCTTCGCCGGACAGTTCGTCACCGGCGGCTCGATCCTCGTCCGCCAGCGCGGAACGCGGTTCTACCCAGGCCAGAACGTCGGCATCGGCCGCGACCACACGCTCTACGCGAAGGTCGACGGAATCGTCAACTATGACGACAAGGGCGCGCGCGGCCGCATCGTGAGCATCACGCCGGCCGAGTAAGCCGTCATCCTGAGCCGCGTAGACGGCGAAGGATCTCGCCCGCGAGACCCTTCCCCCGCTCCGCGGGGTCAGGGTGACGATAGACTGGCAATTTCCTAGCAACTGAAGCCTTAGATGTTCATCGATCAGGCGACCATCCGGGTCAAAGCCGGCGACGGCGGCAACGGATGTGTAGCCTTTCGCCGTGAAAAATACGTCCCCAAAGGCGGACCTTCCGGCGGCGACGGCGGGAGCGGCGGATCGGTCTTCGTCGTCGGCACGAAGCGACTCAACACGCTCTATCACCTCCAGTTTCAACGCGATTGGCGCGCCGGCCGCGGACAGCACGGCATGGGCTCGAACTGCTCGGGCCTCGCCGGTGAGGATGTCGTGATCGAACTGCCGATCGGCTCTGTCGTTCGCGACAAGGACACGAACGAAGTTCTCGCCGACCTGACCACGGAAGGCGAGCGCGTGCTCGTCGCGAAGGGCGGGCGGGGTGGGTTGGGGAATCAGCACTTCGCGACCTCGACGCGGCAAGCGCCGCGCTTCGCACAGCCGGGCGATGCCGGCGAGGAGCGCCAACTCTTCATCGAGCTGAAACTGATCGCCGACGTCGGCATCGTCGGCCTTCCGAACGCCGGCAAGTCGACCTTGATCTCGGTGATCAGCGCAGCGAAACCGAAAATCGCCGATTATCCGTTCACGACTCTCGCGCCGAATCTCGGCGTCGTCAAAGCGGACGACGATCAGACATTCGTTGTCGCCGACATCCCCGGCCTCATCGAAGGCGCCCACGAAGGTCACGGACTGGGACACGAGTTTCTCCGGCACGTCGAGCGGTGCTCGCTCCTTCTGCACCTTGTCGATTTATCGGCGAATGAGCCGAAAAACCGCGCCTCGTTTGCGGATCGAAACTCGATTCCGCGATTCCAGGTAATAGCGAGAAGCTGCGCGCTTACGCGAACCGCCACGGATACGACTACCACGAGATTTCGGCGGTCGTCGGCGACGGCGTGCGCGAGCTCGTCCGAAAACTCGCGGCGATGGTCAAGCGCGAACAGGAGGCCGCTCTATCGGCTCAATGAACATCGGCATCTGCGGCGGAACTTTTGATCCGTTTCATCGCGGCCACCTCGAGCCTGTGCTCGCGATTCGAAGGGAGATGTCGTGGGATCGCATCATCTACGTCCCCGCGTGGCGGCAACCGTTCAAGACCGACCGCGAGACATCTTCCCCCTATCACCGCTTTGCGATGTCGGTGCTTGCCACCCAGAACGCTAATTCGCTTTACGTGTCTCAGATCGAGCTCGAGCGTGGCGGTATTTCCTACACAGTCGATACCTTGCAAATGTTTCAGACGATGTATCCCGGCGCGACGTTCGACTGGATCGTCGGCGACGACAACGTCGCGCAGCTCATGACGTGGAAGGATCCCGAACGGCTCTTCAAGCTGGCGAGGTTTGTTGTCCTGGCCCGCGGCGGTCCGGCTCCCGCTCCCGAGATGGCAAAGCGCGTTGCCGCCGGCCGGCTCGTCTACGCC
Source organism: Acidobacteriota bacterium (assembly GCA_003222375.1). Classification (GTDB taxonomy): domain Bacteria; phylum Acidobacteriota; class Thermoanaerobaculia; order Gp7-AA8; family Gp7-AA8; genus Gp7-AA10. The sequence goes on along the minus strand of QHVX01000242.1, from coordinate 3,663 downwards.
CAGAATGACTCCGTTCTCGTCTCGTCGACTGAGATCCGCAACCGGGTCCGCGCGGGTCAATCGATCGACGCCTTTGTCGATCCGGTGGTCTCGCGCTACATTCACCATTACGGTTTGTACAAAGAGGAAAGGAAAACTTGAGCGATCCCATTCAACAGCGCGTCCGTACAGCCGTTTCGGCAGCCCTCGACAAGAAAGCATTTGACCTCGACGTCCTGTCGGTCAGCGATCTGACGTCGATCGCGGACTACTTCGTCCTCTGTTCGGCGAACACCGAGCGGCAGACGCAGGCGATCGCCGACGGAGTCGTGGACAAGGTCCGGCGCAACGAAGGCGTCAAACCGCTGCTGGTCGAAGGCACGACGCCCGGGCGCTGGATCCTGATCGATTTCGGAGACTTCATCTTTCACATCTTCACCGAGGACTGCCGTCGCTTTTACGGACTGGAGCGTCTGTGGGGCGACGCGCCCAATGTGACGCCGGAGTTCACCGCAGAGGCAGAAGCGCCGCGGAATGCCCGCCGCAAGAAAACTTCGTGACGTCGTCATCCTGAGCGAAAGCGAAGGATCTCCCCGGCGAGATGCTTCGCTTCGCTCAGCATGACGTCGATGAGAGCCTTCGTTCGCACGAAGAACGCTTCGATGCGAGCACTCCTGCAGACAGTCGAGAAAGTCCTCGACCACGACGTCAACATCCTCCTCCTCGGCGAGTCGGGCGTCGGCAAAGACTATTTCGCCGAGTCGATCCATACCGCTGGGTCGCGACGCGATAGACCGCTCGTGCGCATCGATTGCGCAGCCATCCCGGCTGATCTTTTCGAAGCAGAGCTCTTCGGGTTCGAAAGGGGAACGTTCACCGACGCCGTCGCGCGCAAGATCGGAAAGCTCGAAATGGCGCAGGGCGGCACGATCTACTTCGACGACATCACCTCGCTCGCGCCGAATCTCCAGGCCAAATTGCTGCGCGCGATCCAGGAGAAGCGCTTCACGCGCCTCGGTGGGCATCAACCGATCGCGTTCGACTCGCGGATCATTTCGTCATCGAGCACAGCGCCGGAATCATTGCGCGACGATCTCCTCTATCGCATCAACGTCGTCACACTCACCATTCCGCCGCTGCGCGATCGCTCGGAAGACATTCCGCAGCTCGCGAAGAATTTCGTCGCGCGCCGAAAGCGCTCCATCAGTGCCGATGCGCTGCAAATGCTGATCGATTATCCATGGCCCGGGAACGTGCGGGAGCTCCGCAACGTCATCGACCGCGCGGTGATCATCGAGGAGACCGACATCCTGACGCCGAAATCACTGCCGGAATTCGCGGCCGATCCGGTCGACAGCGCGATTCAGGGGCAATGGACGCTCGAGGAGCTCGAATCGCGCTACATCCGGCAAGTCCTTCGCAAGACGCGCTCGAACTACTCCCGGGCCGCCCAAATCCTCGGCATCAATCGCAAGACGTTGCTCGAGAAACGGCGCAAGTACGGAATCGAGTAGTCATCCTGAGCCGCAGAGACGGCGAAGGATCTCGACGAGAGAGATCCTTCGCTTCGCTCAGGATGACTTCGTCACTTGCGCACAACGCGACGCCGCGGCCCTCCGATCACGACGAAGAGCTGCCCCGCTTTCTCGGCGTAAACGCGACCGCGATCGTCGATTGCCACCGGCGTGTACGCCTGGCCCAATGACGCCGTGAGCGCGATCGACTCGCGGATTTTTCCGTCGGCGGTGATCGCGTAGAGGAAGCCGTCTTCGGCGTTGACGTACGTGACGCCGTTCCGGTCGATCGCTGGACTGTTGACACACCACTCCTGAATATTCGGATTAACGACCTGCCACTCGACTGCCAGCGATTGATCGAGTCGCGTCACGAAGAATCCGCCCGGATCATCGGGTCGGCGCACAGTCGAACAGTGAGTCTGATCATCGCAGTACGAAGGGATGTTGTAGTGGTTTTCCTTCGTCACGATCGAATAGCCGTTCGAGCGCGGAATGATCGCCGGCGTGATGTCCCATCCGAATGGGTAGGCGCCGAGGTAGGCGCCCGACGCGGTGAAGTGCATGAGGTGCCCGCGCGCATAGTTGTAGCGCGTGTATGCGCCGTAAAACACGGTTCCATCCGGAGCGATCAGCGGCGAAGAGCTCGAGTCGTCGAGCGCTCTTCCTGCACCGGTGGTGTTGTCGGATGGATCGACACCCGTACCTGCGCCGGCGCGACAACCTCCTGGCGTTCCGTTAGGCGGAAGCAGCACATTGCAGCCGTCATTGAATCTGTCGCGCAATGACGCACTCCACTTCGGCGAGAGATTCGGATCGAGCGCAACGAGGTACGCGTAGCGGCTGTTGAAGTGGGCACGGCTGATCGTGTAGATCGTTCCATCCGGCGCAATTGCGGGAGCGACGTTGAGTCCTGGCCGCTGCGACCCGCATGTGACAGTCGGCGGCAGCGCGTTCGGCGATGGCGGCCATGGCAGTTGATTGTTTGAAAACACGCCGAGACATTGCGCGGTCGCGGGAGGCGCCTGCAGAACCAGATTCGCGTAGTGGCCGACGGTCACCGCAAACTGCGGCGTCACTCGCGCAATCCACGCATCGCGCACATCCGTGGTCCACGGCAACGTGCGCGCGAGGGCAATTACGTTGTAGTAAAGATTTCCCGCCGAGTCGGCGACGACCGGCCCGCAGACGAACGTTGTTGCGTCGAGCGGTTCTGACATGCCGATGCGATCGATGATGCGGCCGGAATCGCGATCGACGCGCAGCAGACTTCCGCCCGCGCCGGGCATGAAGAGGAATCCATTCGCAAGGACAGGATGAAACACCGGCTCGAACGTCGGACCGCCGCCTGCACCGGTGAAGGGCACCGGCTTCCAATCGCTGAAAGTGGTCCAGCGTGGTGCCAGGATTGAACCTTGCCATCGGAAGGCCTGCACTCCCCATGTCTGGGTCGACCAGTCGCCGTCGGTGTAAGTGCCACCTTTGATTTCGACGAAGACATCATCGCCGTCGAGCAACGGAGTCGCGTAGTGGACGAATAAATCATCGCCGGACAGGCCTCGCTCGATGTCAGCGAAAGGATCGATCTGGATCGTGGCGACGCGTACCTGGAGGGCTTGCCCGGCGACCTCAGCAGTTCCGGTGTGCGCAGAATCGCGCCCGAATTGCGGCCAGGCCGTGGCGAGGAGGAGGGCGAGGACCGTCGCGAAGTGCATATATTGGGCACGCAGAATGAAATTCAGACTGGTCTGGCCCCGTTCTAATGCCGACCCTGAGCTAGGGGCCGTTATCGACCGTTATCTCAATCGTATCAAGCACTTCTTCCCGATTGCGGTTACGGAATTGGCACCGGACAGAGGTAGACAAAGCTCGAAGGATGGGTCTATCATGCGCGCCCAATCCGCGCGCCTGCTGGAGGCCATCCCGAAGGCTGGGTTTACGGTCGTCTTGGATGAGAGGGGACGACCGATGGATTCTTTGAAGTTTGCAAAATTGCTCGAGCGACTGACGGCCGAACAACCCCATGGGGTCACGTTTGTCGTGGGAGGCGATGTGGGGCTTGACGAGACCGTTCGCGGTCGTGCCGATCTCCTGCTCAGCCTATCGGCCATGACGCTTCCGCATCAGTTAGCACGGGTGGTGCTTCTGGAACAGATTTACCGCGCGTGCA
>QHVX01000009.1 GCA_003222375.1 Acidobacteriota bacterium | reverse complement strand
CTCCTCGTCAGAGCCGAGGGTGCTCGACATCTGCGGCAGCTCGGCGGCTGCTACCGACATTCCGAATAGGCTCAGCGGCAGCAATGCGATCAATTGCGCGTACGACAGCCCCGAAGCGGCGGCCGTGCCGAGGAGTGTGGCGAGAAGGTTGTCCAGGTAGGCGCTGAGTTGAACCACGCCGCGTGCGATGACAACCGGTATGAAATTCTTCACGACGTTTCGCACCGGCTCGAGCGCCGTGTCGATCGCGAAACGCAGATGCTTCGCGTACCGAAACACAAACGGCAACTGAATCGCGAGCATCGCAGCGGCGCCGATGACCGTTCCCCAGGCAGCCCACACCGCGAGGTCACGGTCGCTCACGCGACCTCCGAAAAACAACAGCGTCGCGATCATCACGATGTTCATCAACACCGGCGCGACGTAAGAGATGAAGAATTTCCGGTGGCTGTTGAGAACCCCCAGACACCACGACGACATCACAAGCAGACCGATGCCCGGGAAAAGAATGCGTACGACGACGATGGTCAACTCGCGCGCGTCGCCTTTGAAACCGGGTGCGATCACGATGAGCAACCACGGCGTGAGGAGGACGCCGATGAGGACTAGAATCGCGACCGTCAGAGCCAATAGCGAAGCGATGATGCCGGCCACGCGACCCGCCAGCTCCTCCTCCCCTTCCGCCAGAAGCCGCGCATAAACCGGGATGAACGAGGCGGAGAGGACGCCTTCGCCAAACAGGTTCTGCAGAAAATTGGGGATGCGATAGGCGGCCGAAAAGACGCCGGCAGCGTCGGAATTGCCGAGGTAATACGAGAAAATTTTCTGGCGGACGAATCCCGACAGACGGCTGAGCAGAATTCCGGCGGCCACCAGGGCCGCAAACCCCGCCCGTGGACGTCTTGGTTCGGAATTCACGTTGGTATCAGAACGATAAGATGACTCAGATGCAACCCATCCGCATTGCAGGCGCGGGGCCATCGGGCCTCGCCGCGGCCATCGCCCTCGCCAAGGGAGGGCGGGCGGTGGAGGTCCACGAGGCCCGGCCCGACGTCGGAACGCGCTTCATCGGCGATCTGCAGATCATCGAGTCGGCGTCCGAGCGCGAGCCCATCCCGACGTTTCTCGATCGCATCGGCATCGTGCGCAATTTTTATTTTCGGCCTGCCGACTGGGCGACGTTCTACGATCACACCCGCGTACCGCGGGTCATTCGCAGCGGCGAGCCGTACGGATGGTTCATTCGCCGCGGCGCGGAAGAAGGGACGCTCGATCGAGGGCTCCTGGCGCAGGCGCGGGACGCCGGCGCGAAGGTCACCTTCAACAGCCGGCTTGGAATCGACGTAGCCGATATCGTGGCTACCGGCCCGGCAGCTCCCGACGGACTGGCGCGCGAAATGACGTGGCGGACCGAGGAGCCGGAGCGCGTCGATGTCTACTTCGATCACAAACTTTCGCCGGGCGGATACTCCTATCTTTTCATCCTCGACGGTTTTGCAACGTTCGGTTGCGCGATCGTCGCCGATTTCAAGCGCATCGACGACTATTTCGATCATTCGCTGGCCGCAGCGCAGAAGCTGCATCGTTTCGTGATTCCGTCCGAGACGCGGACCGGCTACTCGTACATGAATTTTCATCTCAAGCAGCGGGCGACAAGCGATCATGCCCGCTTCGTCGGCGAAGCCGCCGGTTTTCAGGACTACCTCTTCGGCCTCGGCATCCGCTATGCGCTCACCAGTGGCAACCTCGCAGCGCGCAGCATTCTCGAAGGACGCGACTTCGATGACCTGTGGCGCGCGGAGCTGGGGGCGAAACAGGAGACCAGCCTCGTCAATCGATTCCTTTACGAAACAGGCGGCAACTTCGGACTCGCGATGTTCGTGCGACAAGCGGCGCACGCGCGCGACTTTCGCGGCTATTTGAGCAAATGGCATCGCCGGCCGTCGTGGAAGTCGATGCTGGCGCCGATGGTGCGGCGTTTCTGGCGGCATCGCGGACGCTGTCAACACAAACCTGGCGAGCATTGGTGCCGCTCGCGCGACACGGAAATGAAAGTGCCGCCGCTGGGGCCGGCATCATGAGCGCGACACTCGATCAGTCGTATGCCTTCTGCCGAAAAATCGCACATCAATATGGTGCAAATTTTTCAGTAGGATTTAGATTCCTCCCCCGACAGAAGCGGCGCGCCGTGTACGCCGCTTACGCGTTCTGTCGCTGGGCGGACGATATCGCGGACGAAGACGGCGGGCTGAAGCCCGCCGCTACACTCGATGACTGGCAACGGGAGCTCGATCGCTGCTACGACGGACACCCTTCGCATCCGATCACGATCGCGCTCGCGGACGCACTGCGGTACTTCAACATCCCGAAGTCGGCGTTCGTTGCGCTGATCGAGGGTTGCCGGCAGGATCTCGTCAAGACGCGCTACGCGAATTTCGACGAGCTGCTTCGATATTGCGAGCTGGTGGCGTGGTCGATCTCCGACATCTCCCTAGGCCGTCGAGCACGGAAGAAAACTCGCGACGGCCCTGCAGCTCACCAACGTCACTCGCGACATCGGCGACGATCTCCGTCGCGATCGCGTGTACATCCCGCAGGATGAGCTCTGCCGCTTCGGTGTGAAAAGTTTCGACGCGAATGACGGCACGCGGCAGCTCATCGAGTTTCAGATCGCGCGGGCCGAGTCGTATTTCCGCGCTGCCGAGCCGCTGCTTCGCGAGGTGTCGTTCGACGCGCGTTTCCCGGTTTTGCTGATGGGCGGAATCTACGCCACTGTTCTCGGGCGTCTGAGACGCAATCCGCTGGTGGTGCTTCGCGAACGGCTTTCGCTCAGTCCGTTCGCTAAAGTCGCGGTCGTCATCGCGCGTCTTCTCCACCCGCGATTCGTCTAATGGATATGTTGCGGCCATTCTTAGCCACGCTTTTGCTTGCCGCGCCTGCACTTGCGCAGACGCCACAAAGCGTGAGCGTCCTGGTGCCGATCGTCGGCAGCGTCACCGGTCCGAACGAGGTCCGTTGGAAAACCGACGTCGAACTGCACAACGACGGCCGCGAGGAATTGTTCGTCGCTCTCCGTCTCCCGACGGCACCAGACCAGCCGACAATTGCGTTCACGCTTCCCGGCGGCGGAACACAGCGATTTGCCGACGTCGTCGCTCAGGCATTTGGGATGGAGGCCGCGCTCTCGCCGCTGATCGTCGAGACGATGGGGAAACGTTCCGTGCGCGTGGCAGCCAATGCGTATGCGATCCGCGGCACCGACATCACGCGGCCGGAGCCCATCCCGGTCATCTACAACGATGCGTCGTATCCGTTCCGTACGCTGAACAATCTTTCGTTCAGCGACGTCTTTCGCACCAACCTCGGCCTCGTCAACCTGGGCGACCGCGAGGCGACATTCACACTAGCCGTGCAGCGGGTAGCCGGACGCAACATCGCGGTCGCGCGGATTGCAATCGGAGCGAATTCCCTCGCGCACACCTCGATCCAGACGCTCTTCCCCCTGATCGCGAAAGGCGACAACTTCAACGTGGTCGTCGAAACCAGCGCCCCCAATACCTACGTTTACGCCTCGGTCATCGAGAATGCGACCAGCGAGGCGCGTTTTATCGCACCTTCCATCGGTATGCCAGAAAGCCAGGAAGCAAGGCAGGAGGCAGGAGGCAGGAGGCAGAAGGAGAAGTAAGGCAGCCTTCTGCCTGCTGCCTTCTGCCTTCTGACTTGGTTTATCCTTATCCGGCCATGAGCGAGCCGGAGTACTACATCTGCTTGCAGTGCGAAACCCCTTCCTATCAATTCGAGTACGACCAGGACAAGGACAAACTCATCAGCATCATGTGCCAGACCTGCGGCACGGATGATCCGGCTGACTTCGTGACCGAGTCGGAGCTGGAAGAAGAGCAGTCGTAGTCCACGCCTTCCATGCAGGCTCCCGTGATCATCGGCATCGCCGGCGGAACGGGATCGGGTAAGACAACTGTCGCGCGCGCGATTTACGACCGCGTCGGCCGCGACCGGATCGAGTGGATCTCGCACGACTCGTACTACCGCAACTTCGACGGACTCTCGACGGAGGAGCGGCACAAGATCAATTTCGATCATCCCGATTCGCTGGAGACCGAGCTTCTCACCCGGCATCTCGACGTCCTCGCGAAGGGTTCGTCGGTCGACGTCCCGACTTACGACTTTGCGGCGCACGCGAGACGTCAGGAGACGCAGCATGTCGAGCCGCGGCGCGTCATCATCGTGGAGGGCATCCTGGTCCTCGCCGAACCGGAGCTGCGAAAGCGCATCGACATCAAACTGTTCGTCGACACTCCGGCCGACATCCGATTCATGTGACGGCTCGTGCGCGACATTCAGTCGCGCGGCCGCACGCTCGAATCGGTCGTGCAGCAATACATGACCACCGTTCGTCCGATGCACGAAGAATTCGTGGAACCGTCGAAGCGCTACGCCGATCTGATCATCCCGGAAGGCGGCGAGAATCGCGTCGCGCTCGACGCGATCATCGCGCGGGTGGAGCATCTGTTAGCGTAACGGCGGTCTCGCAATCTCGCGGTGGCCGCGAACCGTGTATGCTTCGCCGTCTGGGGGTCCAAAATGATCAAAGTTCTTGCTGCGCTCTTGTTGTCTGCCGGCGTCGCATACGCGACCGATCCAGGAACTGCCAGCGGCACGATGACCGTCGGCGGAAAAAAGACACAACTGCGCTATGCGGTTGCAAAGACGACCGAGAACGGCTTCGACAAGAAAAAAACGGACATTGTGGTGCTCCTCAGCAATATCCCGGTCACGGTCGAAGAGTTCTCGAACATCGGAAAAATGATGGACCTCTCCGACAGCGGCAAGCTGACCGGCGTCGAAGTCGAGATCACGCCGGAAAAAAAGATCATCAGCGGCATGCTTTACAGTCCCGACTTCCACTTTCAAGGCAACAGTTTCTCGGCCGTCGGCATGCACGAGTTCGAGCCGACGAAGCTCACGAAAAACGAAGCCGCCGGAAAACTCGCATCGTCGCACGAATCGTCATTCAAAGATGTGAAGTTCTCTTACTCCGCGACGTTCGACGCTGTCGTGAAGGCGCCAAAAGCCGAAGCTCCGGCGAAACTCAAGGGCACCCCTGTTCCGGCGGGCGGTGGCGACATCGGGAAAAGCTATCTGGCGTTCGTGCAGAATGTCCAGAAGGGAAACATGCCGGCAGTCCTGGGCGGTGTAACCGCCGAGCGCGCGAAGCAGATGAACGACGACCCCGACTTCAAGAAGCTCTTTCCGCTGATGCAGATGATGGAGCCGAAAAACATCAAGGTCACCGGCGGAGCGGTCGACGGCGACACGGCCACGCTGACCGCAACCGGCTCGAGCGACGGAGATCCCGCCACCGGAACCGTCACGATGGTTCGCGAAGGCGGGAAGTGGAAAGTATCGAAGGAGAGCTGGAACTCAACGCATAAGTAGTCAGCGCGTCTGCCACATCAGGAATGCCAGGCTCTCCGCCTGATTATTGACCTGCTCTTTCAGCGGCTCGCCGCCGGAGTGACCGCTCGAGACGTGGTAGCGCAGCAGCACCGGATTCCTCGAGCCGGTGTTCGCCTGCATCATCGCCGTCATCTTGCGGGCGTGCAGCGGCGCGACGCGCGTGTCCGAATCGCCGCTGATGAACAGCACCGCCGGATAACTCTTCCCCTTCACGACATGCTGATAGGGCGAGTAGGCGTAGATCCACTTGAATTGCTCCGGATCTTCGCTCGATCCATATTCCGGCACCCAGAAACGCGCGACCAGGAAGCGGTGGTAACGGATCATGTCGATGAGCGGATAGCTGCACACGACCGCTTTTACGAGATCCGGCCGCTGCGTCAGCAATGCCGTGACTAACAAACCGCCATTGCTGCCGCCCTGGATGCCCAGATGTTGCGGGGACGTGTAGTGTTGATCGATGAGGTATTGCGCGGCGCTGGCGAAGTCATCGAAGACATTCTGCTTGTTCGCGAGCATCCCGGCCTTATGCCATTCCTCGCCAAATTCGCCGCCGCCGCGGAGATTGGCAAGCGCGTAGACGCCGCCGTTCTCGGCCCACGTGACAGCAGTTGCTGAAAAGTTCGGCAGGGAGCTGAGAACGAATCCGCCGTAGCCGGTCAGCAGGGTCGGATTGTTTCCGTTGCGCTGCAGTCCTTTTTTGTACATCACGAACATCGGAATGCGCGTGCCGTCCCTGGACGTGTACCAAAGCTGCTCGACGTTGAAGTCGGCGGAATTCACGGGCGCGCTCTGCCGGAAGAACTGTGTGCTTGTGCGCGATGCAACGTCATAGGCGTAGGTCGTCGGCGGAGTCGCGAATGAAGTGAATCGGTAGAAGGCGATCGGCGACGTCCACTGGCCGATAATGTTGCTGACGTTGCCGATGGTGTCGAACTTGATCTCCTCCTGCGGACGCCCATCGATCGTGTAGCCGATCACGCGTGGCTTCACGTTCTCGAGGTAGTTCGCGTAAATGCGCCCGCCCGCCAACGCAACCGATTGCAGCGCGGCGTTCTTGTTCTCGGGCACGAGCTCTTTCCAATTCGCGCGCTCGGGATTGGCGACGTCGGCGATCATGATGCGTTCATTCGGCGCGTTCCAGTTCGTCTGGATGATCAGCTTGTCGCCGGCGGCGTCGATACTCGATCGAGCGTCGAGGTCGTTCACGACCGTGCGAATCGGGCCGTCAGTGGTCAGATCTTTGACGTAATGCTCCGTCTTCTTCGCTGCCGAGCCGTAGGAGACCTGGATGAGCAGATAGCGGCCGTCGTCGGAAATCCCCGAGCCGACGATTTTGTCGGGGCCGTAGCCCTCGCCGAATAGCGACTGTTCATCGCCGCCGCCGACAGGCCGGCGGAACACATGCTGTTCCTTTGACGTGTAGCGCGTGAAATACGCGGTGCGTCCATCGGGTGTCAGCGAGATGCCGAAGTAGCGCGCGACATTGAGCGGCACGCCGATGTCGTGGCGGCCGTCGATGTCGTAGAAGTGAACTTCGATCTCATCTGCGCCGCCCTGGCGCACGAAATACGTCATCGTCTTGCCGTCATCGCTCACGTCGTTGATCCCGACGTTCGTGGTGTGCTTGGGACTCATCGGGGCGGGGTCGATGAGAAGAATGTCGGGACCGGTCGCGCTCTCGCGCATGTGGATCGAGAAGAGATCCTGACCGGCCGGCCGCTTGGTGAAGAAATATCTGCCGCCGCGCACGATCGGAAAGCTCATCTGATCGGTGTTGACGAGCGACTCGATCCGCTGGGCAAATCGCGCCTTGTCGGGGAGCTGCGCCAGCATCGCATCGGTGTAAGCGTTCTCCCGGTTGATCCACTCGCGGGTCGCGGGACTCTCCTGTTCCTCGAGCCAGCGATACGGATCCCTAATTTCTACCCCTTGTATTGTTTCCGTCACCGCATTGGCCTCGGTGACCGGCACGGCGACCTTGGTCGGTTGCGCTGGCGGCGCGGTGGTCGTGGTGGTCGTCGTGGTGGTGCAGGCCGCTAAGATGAGCAGCAACAGCGCGATAGCGTTTCTTTTCATCAGGTCCTCCAAGAACGCCCGCATTCTAACCGGAATGGATTTGACCTGACCGCCCGTTGAAACGAACGTTGACCGGTTTGTTAGCGGTCCCTAGAATGATTTGACCCGCGGTGGGTCCGAATCGCCAGAAGAAGGGGGGGAGAAAAAGGATGCCTCTCGTCCACGTCAAAGAAGATGAGACGTTCGAGAACGCGCTCCGCCGGTTCAAGCGGAAATGCGAGAAGTCGGGGATCCTTTCCGAGCTGAAGAAGCGGCAGCATTACGAAAAGCCGAGCACAAAACGCAAAAGAAAAGCGATTGCCGCACGCAAGAAGGTGCTGCGCAAACTCGCAGAAGAGCGCCGCGCTGGTTACTGAGTTGAAATCGAACTGAACTCACGAGGACTCGCCGACAAGGCGGGTCCTTTTTTGTTGGGTTGTCAGGTTGTCGAGTTCTCAGGTTGTCGACAACCCGACAACCCGACAACGCGACAACCTGTGAAATCACCACTCCACGAAATCGAATTCGATCGCATCCTGACGCTCGTCGCCATGGAGGCGAAAAGCGCCCCCGGCAAGGATGCCGTCGCGAGGCGCCATCCCCTGCCGACGCTCACGGCCTGCGAAAACGCGCAGGCCGATCTCGCCGACATGCGGCGTTTCGTTCATACGCAAGGGCTGATGCCGCTCGCCGGCTTGACGGATGTCCGTGCGCTGCTGGCCCGCGATTCGGTGCTGGAGCTCGAGGAGTCGTGGCAAGTCTTTCGCGCGGTCCGCGCGACGCAAGCCCTGCGCGAGACGTGCACGCGAACCGAAGGCTTCTTGCGGCTCGCGGCGATCGCGAGCGCAATTCCGGAGCTCGATGAGCTGGTCGGAAAGCTGAACAAGTTTTTCACCCGCGAGGGCAAGCTTCGCGAGGATGCATCCGCCGAGCTTCGCGCGATCCGCAAACGCGTGCCGGAAAAGCGCAACGCCGTCCAACGCGTCCTCCACGACGTCATGAACAAACATGGCGAGGCAATCCAGGAGCCGCTGATCGTCATGCGAGGCGATCGCTACTGCATCCCGGTGCGCACCGATCATCGCAACGCGATCCCCGGAATCCTGCACGAGCGCAGCGGGTCCGGCGCGTCGGTGTTCATCGAGCCGATGCAGGCCATCGAGTTGAACAACGACCTCGCCGATCTCTTGCTGCAGGAACGCGAAGAGATCGCGCGCATCCTGCGCTTCATTTCGCAATTGATCGCCGAGGCCGCCGATGACATTCGCGCCGCGATTCACGTTGCCGGCGAGCTCGATGCGCTGCAGGCCTGCGCGATCTTCGCCGACACCGTCGGCGCCAGCCGGCCGTCATTCAACAACGATCGACGTCTGCACCTGATCGACGCGCGCCATCCGCTGCTCGATGAACGCGTGCAGGAAACCGATCAACCTGTTGTTCCGGTCACGGTCGAGCTGCGCGCCGCGACGAGCGCCCTGATCATCAGCGGACCGAACGCCGGCGGCAAAACCGTTGCGCTCAAGACGACCGGGCTTCTCGTCGCGATGGCGATGAGCGGCCTCCCACTTCCCGCTGCCGATGGCTCGATGATTCCGATCGTCGACGCGATTCACGTCCTCGTCGGCGACGATCAGAGCGTTACCGAACATCTCTCGACTTTTTCGGCGTACCTCGTGCGGTTGAAGCGCGTGATCTCGGCGGCTACGGAGCGATCGCTGGTCCTCCTCGACGAGCTTGGAGCGGGAACCGATCCGGAAGAAGGTGCTGCGTTGGCAGCCGCGGTGATCGAGTATTTCCTCGAGCGCGGCGCATTGTTGATCGTCACGACGCATCTTTCGTCGGTGAAGAGCTTCGCGATGAACGACTCGCGCGTCGTCAACGCGTCGATGGAGTTCGACACCGCGACCGGCAAGTCGACCTACCGCCTGATCGTCGGCATTCCCGGTCGCAGCCGCGCCATCGAAGTGGCGCAGGTGATCGGTCTTCCCTCCCCCATCATCGACCGCGCTCGCGAGCGACTCGGACCTCGCTATGTCGAGGTCGATCAACTCGTCGGCATGCTGCAGAACAAAATGAGCAGCGTTGTAGAGCAAAGCGCGGAACTCGAAAGGCGGCAGGCAGCAGCCGAAGAAGAGCGGCAAGCGCTGGAGGCCAGTCGTAAGAAATTCGACAGCGAACGCGCGCGCGTCGGATCGGCGTTTCGCGAAGAGCTGGAGCGCCTGCGCGACGATGTCTCGCGTCAGGTCTCGAACGAGATCAAGAATCTGCGCGCGAACGCGAATATGCGACAGGTCGTCACGACGCTCACGAAGCCGATCGATCAGGCAATCGAGTTTCTGCCCGAAGAGCGGCGGGAGGTTCGGGTGGGACATCAGGCGGAGCATCGCAAGTTCAAGGTGCGCGGCGTGGTGGAGTCGATTGACGGGACGAAGGCGGTATTGAACGTTTCGGGTAAGAGGATGACTGTCGATCGTAAAGAGCTCTTAGGGCTGAGGGATGAGGGCGGAGGGATGAAGCCTTCTCACAAATCATTCATCCCTCATCCCCCATCCCTCATCCCTGAGACGGCAGAGCTCAATCTGATCGGCCAGCGAGTCGACGACGCGTTAGAAGCGTCGGACAAGTTTCTCGACCGCGCTTTGCTCGAAGGCAAGCAGGCTGTGCGCATCATTCACGGCTTCGGGACCGGCGCGCTCCGCAAGGCCGTGCGCGAGCATCTGCGCAAGCATCCGGCCGTGAAATCGTGGCGTCCCGGCAATGAGAACGAGGGAGGAGATGGTGCTACTGTCGCCGTGCTCGAGGAATAATGGCGTTTGTCGATCTCAATGACTCGGTGATCGCGCAGGTGCGGAGCGCAGCCGACATCGTCGACTTCGTTTCGCAGGTCACTCCTCTCAAGCTCGCCGGCAAGAGCTACAAGGGTCTCTGCCCATTTCATCGCGAGAAGACGCCGTCATTCCATGTCGATCGCGACAAAGGGCTTTTCTACTGCTTCGGCTGCGGCACGGGCGGCGATGTTTTCAAGTTCCTCGCGCTCACCGAGCGATTCACGTTTCCGGAGGCGGTCGAGCACGTGGCCTCGCGCGTCGGCATCGAGCTTCCCCGTCGCCGCAAGACGACCAGGGAAAGCGACAAAGACGACCTGCTCGAAGTCGTCGACGAAGCCTCCGAAGCTTTTCACCAGGCCCTCGGATTTCCCGACAATCCGGCGCGGAAATATCTCGACGACCGCAAAGTCGGCGAAGACATCATCAAAAAATACGGCTTCGGATATGCGCCCGACTCGTGGGACTACGTCCTCACTCGCCTCGCTCGCAAACATGGCGAGAAGACGCTCGAGCTCGCGGGTCTGGTGATGCCGCGCAAGAGCGGGACCGGCTACTACGATCGGTTTCGCAATCGCCTGATGATTCCGATTCACAGAGAGACGGGCGCGCTGGTCGGATTCGGCGGACGTTCGCTCGACGGCACCGATCCGAAATATCTCAACTCGCCGGAGTCGGATCTCTTCAATAAATCGCGGTTGCTGTACAACCTGCATCGATCGAAAGATGCGATGCGCCGCATCGATCGCGCGATTCTCGTCGAGGGCTATTTCGATTCCATCGCGCTCGATCACGCCGGCGTTCCAGGTGTCGTGGCGTCGATGGGCACATCGCTGACATCGGGTCAGGCTTCGCTGCTGCGCCGTTACACCACGAAGGTTGTGATCGCGTACGACGGCGACGACGCCGGCAAGAGCGCCACCCTCCGCGCCGCCCCTGTCCTGCTGGCGGCCGGGCTGACTGTCTCCGCGCTGGATTTACAAGGTGAAAAAGACCCCGACACGCTGATTCAGAACCAGGGAGTCGACCGGTTCCTCGAACTGCTTGGCAATGCGACTGACATCTTCGACTTTGCGCTCAAAGAGTGGGCCTCCAACGTCAAGACGTTGACCGGCCGCGAGAAGGCCGACCGCGTCGAGGCGTTCATGCCGCTGCTGAGCGCGGTTGTCGATCCCGTCGTTCGCAACGACGCGGCGCAACGAATCGCTGACGGCTTCCACCTCGAATTCGAGACGGTCTGGTCAAAAGTGCGGGGAAAAGCGGCAGGCCCGGTTGAGCGGCAGGTTGTCAGGGCTGTCCCCAGCGGCGAGAAGTTCGTGCTGACTGCACTGGTTCAAGGGCGCCTGGGTCGGGACAAGGTTGAGGGGATCAAGGAGGGTTTTTTCAGCGATCCCGCTTGCAGAACCCTGTTTTCTATCACAAAAAGTGCGATTTCCGCTGGTCAACCTATTGATTATTCGGAAATCGCGACCCATCTTAAGGGCGAGGCCGAGCTGACCCTGCTCTCGGAAGTAACGCTCACGGAAGACCTCGAAGACGTAGCACTGGGGCGTCTGGACGAGGTCCTCATCCCGATGCAGAAGGCGTACATCGAGCGGCGGAAACGGGAAATTCAACAAGACATTGAGGAAGCGGTGCGCAACGGCGACCACAGTCGTGAACGGCAGCTCGATACCGAGAAGCTCGAACTGTCCCGTATGTTGAGCACACTGAAATAATTATCGTCCTCTTGCGATTACGCGAGTGTCCTTGCGAAGAGGCAAAACTGCAGAGCGATGAGGAGCGACTGAAGAGATGACGACACGCCTGCGCGGTGCGAATCTCGAACAGGAATCCACGGATGTTGAGGAAGGGGTCGGTGAGTTGAGCGTCGAAGAAAAATACGTCGAGGTCAAGCAGCTCATCGCTCTGGGGAAGGAAAAAGGATTCCTTCTCTACGACGAGATCTACGAAATTCTCCCAGAGGAAGTCACAAGCCTTCCCGAGGAGCTCGACGAGATCTACATCCGTTTCACCGACCTCGGCATCGACGTCATTGAAGATGCCGAGAAGCAGCTCGCCCCTTCCACCGGCAAGGGCACGATGACGGTCGACGGCGCGATCGAAGAATCATCGCGGCCTCCAGCGGCATCGTCGACAAGACCAACGATCCTGTCCGCATGTATCTGCGCGAAATGGGGACGGTCAAGCTGCTCGATCGGCAGGGCGAAGTCGACATCGCGAAGCGCATTGAAAAGGGCGAGCGCAAGGTCTACAAGGCGCTCTCGCAGAACCGCATCATCCTCGAAGAAATCCTGAAGATCCACGAGAGCGCGAAGAAGGACACACGCGTCATCAAAGAGATGATCGATCTCGCGATGCCCGAGGATGAGGACGAGATCGATGCCGCCACGCTGTCGGCGACGGCGCTCACGACGTGGATCTTCAGGATTTCTTCGAGGATGATGCGGTTCTGCGAGAGCGCCTTGTAGACCTTGCGCTCGCCCTTTTCAATGCGCTTCGCGATGTCGACTTCGCCCTGCCGATCGAGCAGCTTGACCGTCCCCATTTCGCGCAGATACATGCGGACAGGATCGTTGGTCTTGTCGACGATGCCGCTGGAGGCCGCGATGATCCGCAAGGACGAGGCAGCGCTCAAGCGCGAGAAGGACAAGACGCGCCGCGACTTCTACCGCCGGCGCCTGCAGAAGTATCAGGAAAAACTGCGCGAGCTCGAGTCGTTCTACGGCACGAGCCATATCGAGCTTCGCGTGACGATCAAGGACATCAAGGCCGGCGAAGAGGAAGCCGATCAGGCGAAGCAGGAACTGATCGTCGCGAACCTTCGCCTCGTCGTCTCGATCGCGAAGAAGTACACCAATCGCGGACTGCAGTTCCTCGACCTGATCCAGGAAGGCAACATCGGTCTCATGAAGGCGGTCGAGAAATTCGAGTACCGCCGCGGCTACAAGTTCTCGACCTACGCGACCTGGTGGATTCGTCAGGCCATCACGCGCGCGATCGCCGATCAGGCTCGCACCATCCGCATTCCGGTGCACATGATCGAGACGATCAACAAGCTCACGCGCACCTCACGCGCGCTGGTCCAGGAGCTCGGCCGCGAACCGCAAGCCGAGGAGATCGCCGACCGGATGGACATGCCGGTGGCGAAGGTCCGCAAGATCATGAAGATCGCGCAGGAGCCGATCTCACTCGAGACGCCGATCGGCGAAGAGGAAGATTCGCATCTTGGCGATTTCATCGAGGATCGCGGCGTGATCTCCCCGATCGATCACGTCATCGTGGCGAATCTGAAAGAGCAGACCAACAAGGTCCTCCGCACGCTGACGCCGCGCGAGGAGCAGGTGCTCAAGATGCGATTTGGCGTGGGCGACGGATCCGAGCATACGCTCGAGGAAGTCGGCCGCTCGTTCAACGTCACGCGCGAGCGCATCCGCCAAATCGAATCGAAGGCCCTGCGCAAGCTGCGGCATCCGTCGCGATCGAAGAAGCTCCGGCCTTTCCTCGATTCCACGTTCTAGCGTTTTCGGCGTCTGGCTCTGCGGCGCGATCGGCGGTCCATCTGCGGCTGCTCGGTCGGCTCTGTGAAGCGCGGCTGCCGCCGGATCACTGTGACCAGACCGCCGAGTAGCATCACGTCGAAGGCGTAGAGAAACCAGACGTGACAGCCGATGTGATCGCCGAGGAATGTGACGCGATCGGAATGGCGGCGCCACCATCCACCCCAGGCTGACAAATCCTCATCGCGCAGAATGCGCGACTGCACTTCGAGCCGGTGCAGGATCATCGCGCGCGCTTCCGGCTTGAGCGTGGCCTTCGACAGCATCGGCGCAATTGTTTTCGGCACGAACGCGTACCTTTTCATCCGCCAGTTCGACGCTGCTGTCGGAGAGATGTCTGTTTCCGTGACGACGTAAACGCCGGTAGGTGCGGCACGAACCGCGGACTGAAAGCGTTCCTGGCATACGTCGTTCTCGTAATTTTCGAGGCCATGCTGCAGAAACACGCCGAAGACGAGATCGATCGCGCATCCGGCGATGACCGCCGATCTGGCCAGCATTCCAAGCGTGAAGAAACGCGCCGCCAGGAATGTCAGGCCCAGAAAGACGATCGGTTGCAGCGTGAGGTGCGCCGATCCGGCGGGATCGCGCTCACCGACAACGGCGATGCCGAGGAGAAACATGGCCGGGATGAAGACCAGCCAGAAGATTTCGCGCCTTTGCCGTACGACTCGAAAAAAGAGATACACGATGACCAAGCCGCCGACAATGCCCATGCCCGTGACGAGATTCGTCTGATACATCAGGAAAAAGTAGTCGCGGACATAGCCGGCTTGCCGCTGGTCGCGATCAATCGGCAGTTCGCGAAGTGGATGCGGCACGATCGTGTCGCGAAGATTGAGGAGAAACTTGCGCGCGTTCGAGTCACCGAGTTGCTGCGAGGTCGTGACCGTCGTGTTCGAAGCGAATGTCGATCGCAGGCCGTAATTCGCAATCGACCACGCCAGCCACGTTCCGAACAGGACTGATGAACAGGCTCCCGCTATCAGGATGACGCGCCATCTCCGTCGCATGGACGTGATCAGAAGATGCGCCGTCACAAAGATGAGATAGGGACCGGCCGCGTAGTGCACCAGCATGCCGGCCGCCAGCGAGATGAACGCCGCAACGATTCTCGACGCCTCGTTTTTTCGCAGGCCCGCGAGGTACAGCCAGAGCCCGAAGATCACGTAAAAGGAGCACAGCGATTTCGTCCAGGTGTAGGTCGCGTTCTGCATCAACATCGGCGAGCAGGCAAGCAGGCCCACCAGGATCAGGATTCTTTTCGATCCCCGCCGCGCGAATGCCGGCAGCATCAGCGCGCACGGAAAAAAAACGAGCAAGTTGAGGCCGAGAAATACGACCGAGAAGTTCTCGAAGCTGTCCCCGGCGTGTGCCAGAAAAAACGCAGTCAGCACATTCATCATCGGCGGACGCGCCGGTAGCGCGTACACATCGACGAACATTGTCCCGGGCGGAAGATGGCGGAGAAAAAAGAGCGACCGATGAAAATGTTCGAGCCAGTCGCCGCCCCACCCTCCCCCGCTGTATGTCCGCACCAGGAGAAGCAGCGTAAACGTCCACACGAACAAAAAGAGGTATCCGGCGAGAAACCGCCGAACGTGGCGCGTCATCACGAGTCTCGTCAGGTCGCGCCATACAACGACAGCCGCGACCAGAGAGGCAGCGGAGGGAAGCCAGTAGCACCACGTAGGCAGCCACAGGAAAAAAACCAGGAAGGACGCGAGATAAAGGAAGATCAGCGACGCCGCGATCGACCCGCACAGTTTTTCTGCCGCGCTCCACCGCAGCTTGCGCACCAGCAAAAATCCCGGAAAAACAGAACAGACCGCCAGCAGCAACAGGAGAAACACGATCCGCAGAGCGATCATCGATCCAGGCCTAACACGAAAATAATGTCATATCGTTGCGATACACTGTCGTGCCGGTGAGCGATCAATTCGACGTCTGTGTCGTCGGCGGCTGCGGCCACGTCGGCCTTCCGCTGGCCATCGCATTTGCGGAGAGCGGGCTGCGGGTGTCGATCTACGACATCGACTCTCAGGCGGTGAAGACGGTAGGCCAGGGCGTCATGCCTTTCCGTGAGGAAGGTGCCGATGCGCTTCTTCGCAAGCACATCGGAAAAACGCTTTGCGCATCGACTACTCCGGAATCTGTAGCTAAAGCGCAGTACGTCGTCGTGGTGATCGGCACGCCGGTCGACGAACACTTGAACCCGACCTTTTACACGATTCGGCGCTTCTTCACGGGCCTGACACCACATCTGCGCGACGGTCAGTGCATCATTTTGAGAAGCACTGTCTTTCCGGGAACGACTGCCAAGGTGGACGAGTTGTTGCGCGAAGCGGGACTCCGCGTGCACGTGGCGTTTTGTCCCGAGCGCATCGCCGAAGGACATGCGTTGAAAGAGTTCAAGACGCTGCCGCAAATTGTTGCCGGCTGTGACGGCCAGGCGACCGAAATGGCGGCCGCGTTGTTCGGACGGCTGAGTCCGAACATCATCCGGCTCGATCCGGCGGAGGCCGAGCTCGCGAAAGTCTTCACGAACTCGTGGCGATACATTCAGTTTGCGGCCGCCAACCAGTTCTTCATGATCGCCGCCGATTATGGACTCGATTTCTATCGCATTTATGACGCCGTCGTCGCCGACTATCCGCGGATGTCCGGTTTTCCAGGCAGCGGCTTCGCGGCCGGACCCTGCCTCTTCAAAGACACGATGCAGCTGGCCGCGGCCTACAACAACAATTTCCAGCTCGGCCATGCTGCGATGCTGATCAACGAGGGCTTGCCGAATTTCATCGTCCGGCACCTCAAGAGAAGGCATCCGCTTAACGAGATGCGAGTCGGAATCCTGGGGATGAGCTTCAAAGCGGAGAGCGACGATCCACGAGCGTCACTGTCGTACAAGCTCCGAAAGATTCTCGAATACGAAGCGCGCGAGGTCGTTTGCAGCGACGAATACATCTCGGACCCGCGGTTCATCCCCGCTGAAGATCTCGTCGACAGTTGCGACCTCATCATCCTCGGCGCGCCGCATCGACGTTATCGCGAGCTGGACCTCGGTGGCCGGCGCGTGATCGATATCTGGAACTTCTACGGCAAGGGCGCTCTCCTCCAATGAAGATTCTCGTCACCGGTGCGGGAGGCTTCATCGCCGGTTATCTCATCGAGGAGCTGCTGCGCGCGGATTATGAAGTCGTGGGGCTCGACAATCTCTCGAAGTACGGTGCCCTGCAGCGCAGCTACGCCGATCATCCGCGTTATCGATTCATTCGCGGAGACGCGAAAGATGCGGCCCTGCTCGATGATCTGTTGCGCGATTGCGATCACTTCGTCGCCGGCGCGGCAGTCGTCGGAGGCATCGCGCTCTTTCACGAGCTGGCCTACGATCTGATCGCGGAGAACGAGCGCATCACGGCCAGCGCATTCGATGCCGCCATCCGCGCGCATCAGCGTCAGACGCTGCACAAGATCACCGTCATCTCCTCTTCGATGGTTTTCGAAAGCACCGATGTCTATCCGACTCCCGAAGGTGAGGAACGGCGCAGTCCGCCACCGAGGTCGACATACGGATTTCAAAAACTCGCGACGGAGTACTTCGCGCAAGGCGCCAGGGAACAGTACGGCCTGCCGTTCACGATTGTGCGTCCGTTCAACTGCATCGGCATTGGCGAGTCGAACGCGGTCGTCGAAAGCAGATTGACGTCCGGCAATGTTCGCCTCGCGATGAGTCACGTCGTGCCCGATCTCGTGCAAAGAGTTCTCAAGGGTCAGGATCCGCTGCACATCCTGGGCGATGGCAACCAAGTGCGGCATTACACATATGGCGGCGACCTCGGAAGAGGAATCCGCCTGGCGGTCGAATCGCCCAAGGCGCTCAACGAAGACTTCAATCTCTCGTCCCCGCAATCGATGACGGTGCTGAAGCTCGCCGAGCTGATCTGGAAGAAAATCCGGCCGGGCGATCCGTTCCGGTACGTTTCCGACAAACCGTTCCGCTACGACGTGCAGCGACGGATTCCGAGCACCGAGAAGGCGAAACGGATCCTGAACTTCGAAGCGACCACCAGCGTCGAAGAAGCTCTCGACGAGATCGTGCCCTGGATTCGAGAAAGGGTGTCCGTCGGTGCCATCTGAAACTGTCGATTTCATCGTTCCCGTTTTCAACGAGAGCAAAAACATTGCAGCGATGGTGACCGAGTTGTACCGCAGCGTTCCGTACGCGAAGCGTGTGCTGATCGTCTACGACTTCGACGACGACGACACGTTGCCGGTCGCGCGCTCGTTGAGCGATCGATACGAAGGCTTGACGCTCGTTCGAAATACGCGGGGAAGCGGGGTCCTGGCCGCGATCCGAAGCGGCATTGACGCCGCGACAGGCGATGTCGTGATCATCACGATGGCCGATCTGTCTGATGATCCCGCGATCGTGAACGAGATGGTGCGCCGGATTCGCGCCGGGGAAGCCGACGTGGTGTGCGCATCGCGCTACATGCGAGGCGGCCGGCAAATTGGCGGCGGCATGATCAAAAAGACGCTGTCGCGCCTTGCCGGGCTCTCGCTGCACCTTGCAGGCTTTCCGGTCCACGACGCCACGAATGCGTTTCGCGCGTATCGACGCGACGTCCTGAAGTCTTTTGAAATCGAAAGCCGCGGCGGGTTCGAGTACTCGCTGGAGCTCACCGCCAAGGCTTACGCTGCCGGTTATCGCGTCGTGGAAGTGCCCACGGAGTGGCGCGACCGTTCCAGGGGGCAGTCGCGCTTCCAATTGTTGCGATGGCTGCCGCGATACCTACGCTGGTATCTTTATGCACTGACCCACCGCCCCTGATGAAAAGAATCTTTCTCGCTCTGCTCGTCGCGACTTCTGTTCACGCTGCTCCGCCCAAGCCGTATCACATCCAACTCGAAGCGAATACCGCGGCGCCTTTCCCGTACCTCAGCAGGTTCGGCTCGATCACGCTTCACGTTTATCCCGCCGGCGTGCGCGCCGACTCTCTCTGGCTGGATGGCTTCAGCCGCCTCGGAACGCCGACCGTCACGATCATGAACCCGTACGGCCGGATGTACACGACGATGCCGGTGTCAGAAATCACCAGCATGTTGCAGAAGGCCAAGAACGATGACGACATCGCATCCGTACCGCCTCCGATCGCGCCGCCGGTCTCCGGAAAAGTTCGCGGCATCGCGGCGCGACGGTATCGCTTGATCTTCGGTCCCGACGCCTGGATCGATGTCTGGACGACGAACGCGATTCCCGAGAACCTGCAGTTGCGGCGGATCGTGGACGCGTTTGTCCGCGGCATCTCGCCCTCGACCGCGGAGTCGTGGAAGTCCATCCCGGGCACGCCGCTGTACGTCGAGCTGAACTTTCGACGCTACAAGAAACTGCCGCTGATTCGATTGAAGAGCTTCGAGCTCGACAACGTCGGGCAGGAAGACGCGTTGAAAGTCGGCAGTCTTTATTTCAAGGCGCCGCTGCTCGAGTCGATTTGGAAGTGACGCGAGGCGACAGCGGAGCCGAGCGTCATCCTGAGCGGAGCGAAGGATCTCAAGTTGCGCGATCGAGATCCTTCGCCGTCTGCGCGGCTCAGGATGACGTCACGCCGCTACCGCAGCGGCGGTCATCTGCACCTGATCGAGATCCTGCAGCAGCGCGCCGGCATCGGTGTAGCGATCCTTCGCGTTTTTCGCGAGGCAGCGCATCACGATGCCGTTGACTTCGCGTCCGATCTCCGGCCGCAGCTCGATCGCCGGCCTGGGCGTCTCGGTGATGTGCGCGGTCAGCACGGCGGTCAGCGAGGGTGCGACGAACGGCTTCGCGCCGACGAGCATCTCGTAGATCAAGATGCCGACTGAGTAGACGTCGCTGCGCGGATCGAGTTGTTTTCCCTGCACCTGTTCGGGGCTCATGTAGTGCGGAGTTCCGACGATCAGGCCGGCCTGCGTCATCCCTTCCTTCGCTTCCGCCACGCGCGCGATGCCGAAGTCCATCAGCTTCACTTCGCCTTTGTGATCGATGAGCACGTTCTGCGGCTTGATGTCCCGGTGGATGATTCCCTGCTCGTGCGCTGCCTGCAACCCGCGGCAAATCTGACGCGCGATGCCCAGCGCAACGCGCGGCGCAAGGCGATGATTGGGCGCTTCTTCGAGAAGCTCCCACAGCGTGTAGCCGCGGACGCACTCCATGCTGATGAAGTAGACGCCTTCGGCCTCGCCGTAATCGTAGGTCCGGAGAACGTTGCGATGCGTGATCTTCCGCGCGAGGCGAATCTCGCGTTTGAATCGCTCCAGCTCTTCGGCTGAACGCGTCATCACGTCACCGGGCAGGGTCTTGATCGCGACCGTCTCGTCGAGCTGCGTGTCATTCGCCTTGTAGACGATGCCCATTCCGCCGCGGCCGAGGATCTGTTCGATGCGATAGCGGTTGGCGAACAGAAGTCCGGGTGCCAGCTCCGCAATAGCGGCGCTGGGAGGCGGCGGTGCGCCGGCAGTCTCATCCATTCGCATCGTTGTCATCGAGTCGGTCGTCGCGCCGATCGATCGCATGACCCCGGTCGTGATGCTCACCAACGGCATCGATGCGACCGGCAGCGGCTGCGGCAGCCATTTGAGCTGAATCGATTCCCGTGTCGAACCCGACATGATCTCGCCGCCCGCCGTCTGCGCAGTTTCATACGAGATGTACGCGTAGCCATTCGGCGCGTGCCATGCCAGCACGCTCGCCAACTGCGGCGCGTTACCGAGGATCGCGAGACCGGTGCTGCCGTCGACCTCGATCGAACCGGTCACGAACTGGCCGGTCGCGATACCGACGCTGATTGACATCTGCACGTCGGTGAGCGTAGCGAGCTCCTCGTTGATCGCGCGGGCAGCACGGATCGCATGCAAAACTCCGCGATCACCGCGGAACACGCTCACCAGGCGATGCCCTTCGACTTCGCGAACCTCGCCGTCCTGCCGCGCGACCTCCGCTTCCTGCAGCTTCATCACACGGCTGACCGCACCGACCAGAAGCGCCGGATCGCCATCGCCGACCGGAGGCAGACCGCGGAGATCGGTCACGACGACCGTTCCTTCATCCAGCCGCGCCGGCTCCGAAGCTCTGGAAACGGCGGCCGCCGCCGCTGCCGCCTCGCGCTCTGCCGATTTTGCGGCCATCTGTTCGTACAGCTCTTCGAGCTCGGCCTTGTCGCGAAGCGCGACGATCATCTTCGCGAACGACCGGCCCAGGATGCCGATTTCGTCGCCGCGCGCGATGTTTGGCTGCACGGAGTAGTCGCCGGCGGTCACCGACTGCGCCGTCATCGCGAGCTGCTCGATCGGCCGCGTCACCCGCTTTGCGATCAGGTAGGAGAGGATGAACGCCAGCAGCAGCGCCGCGCCGCCGCCGAAGAGAAGCGCCTGCTCGATTTGGCGGAAGGGCGCGAGCTCGCGTTCGAGCGAGCGGATGAACACCGCAGCGCCGACCGTGTCGCCTCCCGACGTCAACGGCTGCCCGGTCATGACGTACCGATTGCGTTCGATCTGGAGCCGTGAAGGTGGAACAGGTTTGCCGGTTTTCAGGATCCGGTCCGTGCCTGTCATCTGCGCCATGTTGAACGCCGGCGCATTCGCCGATCGCGCCAGTGAATTCGGCGAAAAGAAAATGACGCCCGCGTTGGTCGCGTCGGCGATACGGTTCGCAAAAGCGTCGTCGATCCCGTAGGCGTTGACCAGATATCCGACGCGGACGTTGTTCGCTCCGGCGCCGATCGGCGCGACCGCGGCGTGGAACAGCTTCTTGCTCAGCGGCAAAACGCCGGCGGTGAACTCGACGCTCACATCGTCGACGATTTTCTTCACGAGCGGCGACTGTTCGTACAAGTCCTCGCGACCCGCTGTGTTCACCGTCGGCTGATCGGTGCGCGCGACAATGCGGCCCTGATCGTCGAGAAGAATCAGCAGATCGGTGCCCAGGGATTGCCGGCGCTGCTCGAGTTGATCGGCGATGCTCACCAGGTCGATGACTTGCCCGCCCATCGATTCCTGGATGTAGGCGACGAACTTCGGATCGTTGCCTAACAGGATGGCTGGAAGAGCGAGGCGGCCGAGGCGCTGACGCTCGAATTCACGAAAGAGGTTTGCGGCGTTCGAAATCGAAGTGTTGACCGTGTTCGCGGCAATCGCGTCCGCGCGTTGAATCGTGATGCCGACCGCGATGGCGACCACGATCACGATCAGCAGCGCCGTCAGACCGAACAACTTCCAAACCAGCGGGAAGCGCGCTCGCTCGAGCGTCGGCCGCTTCAGTTTTGGTTCGGTTGTGCCGTCTGCAGCCGTCAATCAATAGTCCTTGAGGCTCGGCGGCTCGTACGGCTTCCCGACCTTGTTGAGGTGCTGTGTGAGGCGGTAGTTGCGGCTGTCGAGCATCAGCGCCACGTTGCCTGTCACCGCTCCGGCGGTCGTCACTTCGATCCGCGACTCGATCTGCCCACCCTGCTCGTTCCACGCGATCAACCGGTAACGACCAGGCGGAACATTCGGAAGGGCGTAGTCTCCCTTTTGATCGGCGAACCCGTAATAGGGTGTCGACATCACCTGAATGACCGCCGACATGTTCGGATGCACGTTGCAATAGACGTTGACGAGGCCTGGATTGTCGAATTTTTGCACCTTCCCAGCCCCGCGCCGGTAGAGGCCGAGGTCGAAGGGGTTGTTGGAGGAGAGGGAGAAGAGGTTATGCGAGATCGGGAGGCAGCACCATTTTGCCGCGGGTCACCATCTGGAATTTGCCGGGAACGAGTTTCGGGACACGGCTGGCGACTGGCTCCAGCCAGATGAGGGTTTCGGCGGCGATCGGATTTTGGCCGCGTTTTGTTACGAAACTGACCCTGCCGCTGACATTGCCGGCAGAGACTGGAGAAGCGAGCGCGAGCGCGCACGCAACAACGGAAATCATTGGTTTCATGGGCGATTAGGCTCCGGAAAAGCGGAATGGTAGCACACGAAAATCGGCATGCCGATTGCGGTAGCAGGGAGCGATACCGTGCACATTCCGCGTTGCTATTTCCGGCGAAAAATCGCATCATTACATTGCTTCTGCAATAAAAAGATTCGCATAGCGTTATCGAGCGACAGACGCTCTTTGAACCAGTTATAAAAGTTCCCGCTCCTCCCCTCCACCCCGGGGCGCGTCGGAGCGGTCGATCCGGTCCGCGACTTCGGTGAGGTGGGTCATGGCCATGGACGTGACGCTTGTTGCGGGTCCGCCGGAAATTCATGGGGGAGGAGGTACTGCGTTCGATGGATTGTCCTAGTAAACCTGAGGGGGCGAGTTCTTAGCTCCCACCCCGGAAGGGCGCCTGCAAAGGCGCCCTTTTTTATTTCAGTCCAAACTCGGGATGTATGCCTCCTCGGGCGGCTCCGAGATCTCCGGCCGCTCGGGAGCGATGATCATCCGCAGCCTCTCCCGAAACGCCTCCACGCTCCGAAGCTCCTCCTCTTCCAGCAGCGCGTAGAGCGCGCGAACGTCAGCGGCGCGCACTCGCGACGGATTTCGATCGAGGCAAGCGTTCGTCTTGCAGCGGGGTGTGCAATATTTTCTGGTGGAACGCGTCAGCGGGAATCGGCTGCCGCAGTAATCGCAGGTACCCATCACGCCCTCCCCTCCGTTAATCAACCGATTGTTCCGTTAATCAACGGCTTTCTCGTAGACTAACACAGGACCGAAGCGATGCGAACCCTCACTGTCGCCGTCTTGATCTCGCTTCTGGCTTTCTCCGGATTTCCCCAGCAGAAACTTGTCGAGACCATCGAAGTGCGCGTGGTCAACGTCGACGTCGTCGTGCGCGATCGTCATGGCAATCCGGTCAGCGGGCTGACGAAGGACGACTTCGAAGTCTACGAAGAGGGCGTCAAGCAGACGATCACGAATCTCTACGAAGTCCGCCGCACCGATATCGCCGGCGCACAAAGCGCCGATGCATCCCCACCCGATGTGCCGCTCGAATTGCGGCAACGGCGGCTGCTTCTCTTCGTCGACAGCGCCTCGCTGCAGAACGCGAAGAAAGAAGCGGTCCTGGCCGCCGTCGAGAGATTCGTCGATCAGAAAATGCGGCCCGAAGATCAAGCGATGGTCGTCTGCTGGCGCCTCGGTCTTCACGTGATTCTTCCGTTCTCGAGCGACAAAGAGGACGTCAAGCGCGCCATCGGCAAACTCCGGCACATGGCGCCGGCAGGAGACGGTCAGCAGGTCGCCATCGAAGCGGCCAAGCGCGACATTCAGTATCTCGTTCGCCTCGGTGAGGACAACTTCCTTCCGTGGCAGGAGCTCTACACCCGCGCGCAAATGGATATCGACGGTTACGCGCAGCGGCTCAGCGTCGAACAAGAGCCGATGCTCCAGGCGATGGAGCGGATGGCGACGAGTATCGGCGGTCTGGAAGGAAAGAAAGTTCTCCTGTTCGTCGGGGAACATCTCACCGGCCGCCCCGGCGCCGAGCTTTATCGATATGCCTTCGACGCCTTTTCGCCGTACATGGGGCAAGCGAACCTTCCGAATTTGCAGGCGATCACCGGAGTCTCCGGCAATCGAACCCTGGACATGATCGACGACGTCGCAAAGCGAGCGAGCGAAAACGGCGTCGTGATCTATGCGATCGGGACCGCGCAGTCGGCGCACGAAGTTTCTGCCGACAACAACGCTCCGCTCGATTACACCGAAAGCTTTTCTCGCGCTGCGAGCACCGGCTCTGCACTGAAGGCGATGGCGGGAGCCACCGGTGGTGTCGCCGTCACGCAAACGACGAACTTCGATCTGGCCTTCGACATCATCAGCAAGGACCTCGATTCCTACTACTCCCTCGGCTATCGGCCGCCGGAGTCACGTGGGACGCCGCGCAAAATCACGGTGAAGTTAAAAAATCCGGCGTATCTGGTGCGTGCGCGAGAAACCGTCATGATCAAGTCGAGCGACGATCAGATGAGCGATCGCGTCATCGCAAATCTCTACACCGACGGCGCCTCGAGCGCGTGGCCAATCTCGATTCGAACCGGTCCGCCAGCGAATGAGAATGGAAAATTCAAGGTACCGGTGAAGGTGACGATGGCCTCGACGATCACGCTTCTTCCGCAGGACCAAAAGCTCGTCGGAGGATTCATCCTCTACTTCGTCATCGGCACCGGTGATGGGCGCACTTCCGAAGTCATACGACGCCCGCAAGGGCTGGGAATACCGCCGTTCGCGGAGCAGGCGGTGCGGGCGAAGCCGATGACCTTCACAACCGCGATCCGCGTGAACCCGGGCGAGAACATTTTGTCGGTCGGGATCATCGATCAGATCAGCGGAACGACCGGATTTGCGCGCGCGAAATTCGTGGCGCGCTGATCCATTGGTGCCCCCGGCCGGACTCGAACCGGCACGGCCCTTTCGGGCCTCGGGATTTTAAGTCCCGTGCGTCTACCAAATTCCGCCACAGGGGCCAACTCAGGACTGAGGACTGCGGACTGAGGACTGCGGACTGAGGACTGAGTCATCTCTTCGTTCGCTGTCGATTCACCGCTCGGCGTAAACCGCCGATAATCCGCGCAACTTCCTCGCCTTCGCCCAGCAACAATGTGAATCTTTTCTCCTCCAAATAGCCGATATCCAAGGCAGTGTAGAGGTCACTACGCACTTCTGCTGCAGAAGATTTCGCGATCGACAGGAATTGATGAAATTCATTGCGATTCCCCCGCTCGAAACCCTCGGCGATATTTGAGGGAACGGAGAGTGCGGCGCTTCGGATCTGCCGCGACATAACGATATCGCGGGCAAACTGTCCCTCTAAGGCCATTCGATAGATGTCGCTTGTCCAAAGCCTCGCCTTTTGCCACGCGATAAGGTCCTCGAATCGTTCAATTCTGTTGTCCATGGCTAGTTGTCCCTCGGTCGCAAAGGCCCCTCTACGCGCGGTGGATTTTCTCAGTCCTCAGTCCTCAGTCCTCAGTCCTCAGTCCTGAGTCCTATAATCCGCGAGATGACCCCTGCCATCGAAGTCCCCGCTGGTGCGCCGCTCACCGTACTCTCCGACGAGGAGCAGATGTTCCAGCAGAGCGTGCGCGAGTTCGCGATCGAGAAGATCCGGCCGCTCGTTCACGACATGGATCCCCAGGCGGCAATGCCAAAAGAGCTGATCAGCAGCTTCTTCGACCTTGGAATCATGGGCATCGAGGTGCCGGATCAATGGGGCGGCGCGGGCTCGTCGTTCTTCAATGCCGTCATCGTCGTCGAGGAGCTGTCGCACGTCGATGCGTCCTGCGGCGTGCTGGTGGATGTGCAGAACACCCTCGTCAACAACGCGATTCTTCGCTGGGGAAACAACGATCAGAAATCGAAATACCTGACGATGCTCGCGCGCGACACCGTCGGGGCGTATGCGCTTTCGGAGGCCGGCTCAGGATCGGATGCCTTTGCTCTCGCGACGCGCGCTGAAGACAAGGGCGATCACTGGGTCCTCAGCGGGCGCAAGCTGTGGATCAC
Organism: Acidobacteriota bacterium; assembly: GCA_003222375.1. Lineage (GTDB taxonomy): Bacteria > Acidobacteriota > Thermoanaerobaculia > Gp7-AA8 > Gp7-AA8 > Gp7-AA10. Next base: position 13,331 of record QHVX01000009.1, on the reverse strand, counting down.
GAACGCGGCTGAGGCGGGAGTGTTCATCGTGTTCGTGAATGCGAATCCGGACGCTGGTTACAAGGGCATCACTGCGTTCATCATCGAGCGCGATTTTCCCGGCTTTTCCGTCGGAAAGAAGGAAGACAAGACCGGTATCCGCGCGTCATCGACGTGTGAGCTGATCCTCGAAGACTGCCGCGTCCCGAAAGAAAACGTCCTGGGCGAAGCCGGCAAGGGCTACAAAATCGCGATCGAAACGCTCAACGAAGGGCGGATCGGAATCGGCGCGCAGATGATCGGCGTGGCGCGCGGCGCGCTGGAGTACGCCATCGCCTACTCCAAAGAGCGGAGACAGTTCGGGAAGGCGATCTCCGAATTTCAGGGGCTTCAATTTCAGATCGCGCAGGCCGCGACCCAGCTGGAGGCGGCGCGACTGATGGTCTACAACGCAGCGCGGCTGAAGGATGCCGGCAAGCCATTCCTCCGCGAAGCAGCCATGGCGAAGCTCTTTTCGTCAGAAGTGTGCGAGCGGGTGACGTCGACCGCGGTCGAGATTTTTGGCGGCAACGGGTACACCAAGGAGTATCCGGTCGAAAAATTCTGGCGCGACTCGAAGATCGGAAAGATCTACGAAGGGACCTCGAACATGCAGCTTGCCACGATCGCGAAGACGATCCTCACGGACCGGTTGTAGTTTCGCGCTGCCGCCGCGCGAGTCGCTGCAGAAAGTCGTACGCGATGCCGCCGGAAGTCCGCCGCAGCGTCAGAAAGTAAACCGCCAGCGCGACGAATCCGCCGATCCAGGCCAGTGTCCCGAGCTGCGTCGCATGCTTACCGAAGAACGGCCACATCATGAACGTGAGGGCGCCGATGACACCGACCACGAGGATCGCGATGCGCTGCGTTTTGGGCGCGTCGACATCGCGATTGCAGACCAGCGTCACGGTCGCCTGATCGCTCGCGTCGATTGCCCAGGAGACTGTGCACTCCACTCCCCCCGCCACCGCCACCCCCCGACGCAGGGGCAGAATGAAGCGCCGCTCGCCCTCCCGCGACGACTGCAGGTCGCCTCCGAACAGCTCGACCAGGTCATCGACCGCCTCGGCAAGCCCCTGCGACGGGATGCGATCCTCGGTGAACTCGATCATGCAACTCGCCATTGTAGAATCGCTTGGGTAGCCAATGACTGAAGTCCCGCAGTCGTTCGACCGATTCGAGGTCATCCGAGTACTCGGCAAAGGTGGGATGGGAACGGTTTACCTCGCGCGCGATTCGCGTCTGGAGCGCACTGTCGCGCTCAAAGTTCTTCGCGCGGAAGATCTGGCGGCCGGCGATCGCCGCGCGCGTTTCATGCGCGAAGCGCGCAGTGCGGCCGCCATTCGCCATCCGAACGTCGCGACGATCCACGAAGTCGGCGAATCGGACGGTGCACCGTACATCGTCATGGAGTACTGCGAAGGCGAAACGCTGACGCAGCGAATTCATCGCCGTCCATTCGAAGCGGCCGAGTTTCTCAACGTCGCGCGCCAGATCACTGCCGGAGTGGCAGCCGCGCACGAGGGCGGCATCGTCCATCGCGATCTGAAAAGCGCCAACATCATCATCGAGCCCTCCGGCCAGGTGAAGATTCTCGATTTCGGCCTCGCCAAGGCGCTGCATCGCGAAGTTGCGGCCATGTCGATCGACACGACCACCGGACAACTGTTCGGCACACTGCACTACCTCTCGCCCGAACAGGCTCGAGGCCAACCTGCTGACGAACGCAGCGACCTCTTTTGCCTCGGCATCGTTTTCTATCAGATGGCGTCCGGCCAGCTCCCCTTCAACGCCGACGCGCCGTTGCTGGTTCTCGAAAAAATTCGCGACTCGGAACCGGAGCCGTTTGTCCCGCGCGATTCGGCGTTTCCAACCGCCGCCGCCAGGATCATCGGAAAACTCCTGCAGAAGGATCCCAAGGATCGATATCAAAGCGCGCGCGAAGTGCTCGCCGACCTCGATGTCCTGATCACTCCAACAGCGCGGCACACGCTCGCGCCATCGCACTCGCGAAGCCTCATCGGCCGAACCGTCCATCGAGCGCGGTGGCCGAGGATCGTGATAGCGCTGGCGGCGTTGGGGTTGATCGGGACGGCCATCTACTTCGCGCAAACCAGTGGCGTGAGCGACGATGCGACCACGACTACGGGCACGGCCGCTCCGCCGCCCATCCACTCCATGGCGGTTTTGCCGTTGACGAACATCGCGAACAATGCGCGCGATGATTTCTTGTCGGTCGGTCTTGCCGATGCGCTCACGACCAACCTGCAGCAGATTCCATCCCTGCAGGTGCGACCAACGTCGGCGGTCATGGAGTTCCGCAATCAAAAGATCGACGCGAAAACCGTCGGACAGAAACTGCACGTCGACGGTTTGCTGGAAGGACATTTCCTCGCGGCCGGCGATCTGGTGCGCGTCAATTTACAGCTCACCGATGCGCGCACCGGTTACAACGTGTGGGCCGACACGATCGATGGCCGCCGTGAGAATCTTCTCAAATTGATCGACGATGTCTCGTCGCGAACGGTCACCGCGCTCAATCAGAAGCTCGGCGTGCAGCAGATCAGCCGCCGATCGGAAGCGCGATCGACGAATCCGAAAGCGTACGAGGAATATCTCAAAGCGCGTTCGCTCATCGGAAGCCTCGTTCCGCAAGAGCATCGCACCCAGGTCGCGGCGCTGAAACGGGCGATCGCGCTCGATCCGAACTTCGCTGCTGCGTACGCCGATCTCGCGATCGCGTTGTCACTCGGTCAGGCCCGTGCTCTCGATACCGATCCCGACGTCGCGCAGAAAACCGAGTGGTATGCGCGCCAGGCGGTGCGCCTCGATCCCAACCTCCCCACCGCCCACCTCGCCCTCGGCCGCGCCTTCGTGCGGTTTCCCGAACGTTTTCGCGAATCGGTCCGCGAGGAGCTGGCCGCATTGCGCCTGAACGCCAATGACACGCATGCGCTCAACAGCATGGCCACCTATTTCGTCTCCATCGGCGATACGCAGAAAACGCAGTGCATTGCCGATCGGATGCAGAAGCTCGATCCGAACTCGAACGAGGTAAAAGTCCGCGGCTACTGGTACGTCAACGCCGTCGACCCCGAAGGCTCATTGCAGAACGCGCAACCCGCGCTCGCCGCCAAGGACACCGAAGTCGCGGGGCACGACATCCGCGCAAACGCCTTCATCCTGCTCGGTAACTTGCAGGACGCGACATCGGAGGCCGATCGCGTCAGTCACATCGTTCCAAATCACTACCTCGGAAAGAGTCTGCACGCGATGATTGCGGCTGCCAACGGAGATCGCGCGGCGTGCGAGGCTGCGCTGAAGTCATTCGAGCCGGACGCAATGCACAATCACTGGGCTGCCATGCGTCAGGCGCTTTGCTACGCGAAGATCGGCGATCATCAAAAATCGGTCGCGTGGGTGAATCGCTCGGCCGAGTTGAGTAATCACAGCTGGTACGCGTGGGTGAAGCATCCGTGGATGCAGCCGATCGAGACCGACCCGGAGTTTCAGAAAACAGTTGGGAAGATGAAGGCCGATCTCGATGACGTACGCGATGATGTCATCGGCGTTTACCAATTGATTTGTCACTGATTTCACCACGGAGGTCTCTGCGTTCTCTGTGCCTCTGTGGTGGACTACTACCCCGCAACATCGAACATCCGCCGCAGCGCGCGCTCGGCAGGAACACGGATCTCCTCCGGCACTTCGATTTCGTAGCGCATGTACTTCAGCGAGTCGCGCACGTCATCGAGCGTGGTGACCTTCATGAATGTGCACAGCTTGCAGCCTTTCAGGAACTGCTTGTCAGGGACTTCCATCGCCAGCCGATCGGAGAGTCCGCATTCGGTGACCACCAGAAACCGCTTTGCAGATTTTTCTTTCGCGTACTTGACCATTCCGGAAGTCGACAACACGGCATTGGCAAGCTTGGCGACATCGGGGCGACATTCGGGATGCACGAGAATTTCGAGCTCCGGATCGGCCTGTCGGATTCGCTCGATCTCCTGCGGAGTGATCTGCTGATGCACGTAGCAGAACCCGTCCCACGGAATGATGTTCTTTTCAGGAACCTGCTTCGCGACGAAATTTGCGAGATTCCGATCGGGGACAAACAAAATGTTCTTGTTAGGCAGCGACCGGACGACTTTCGGCGCATTCGCCGACGTGCAGATGACGTCCGAGAGCGCTTTGACTGCCGCAGTCGTGTTGACGTAGCTGACGACCGCAAGATCCGGATACTGCTTTTTCAGTTCGTCTCTGCGTGCCCGCAGATCTTCGGCGGGTGCCGAGCCGGCGAGCTGACATCCAGCGAGAAGATTCGGGAGCAGAACCGTGCGCGACGGATTGACGATCTTCGCCGTCTCGGCCATGAAATGCACGCCGCAGAATTCGATGACGTCGGCGTCCCTGACGTTGGACGCCATCAGCGCCAGCTCGAGGGAATCGCCCACGAAATCGGCAACCTTCAGAATCTCAGGCCGGTAGTAGTTGTGCGCGACGATGACGGCGTTGCGCTCTTTCTTGAGCGATCGGATCTCCTCGTGAAGGGCCTCGAACTGAACGACGTCTTCTTCGGTGTACTCGAACGTCTTGACGCGTTGCAGCTCTTCGAGAAGTGTTGACATGATCAGGACTGAGGACTGAGGACTGAGGACTGAGTGCGTTTCCTCTGGCGAGCCACTGCGCTTCGCAAGCCACCAATGATTCGACTGACTTCTTCCGCGCTCGCGATCATCGTCAATGCTGTGGTCTCGTCCACATAACCGACGTCCAGCGCGAGATATAAATCATTGCGCACTTCCGCGTTCGTCATCAGACGTGCTCTTTGCCAAGCGATGAGATCTTCAAAGCGCTCAATTCTGTTTTTTTCATGCACTAATTGTCCCTCGGTCCACAATTAGTTCTACCGATCGTAGTTCTCAGTCCTCAGTCCTCAGTCCTCAGTCCTCAGCACTACCACGGTCGCTCCGAGGGACGCGTCGTCCCAGAAGTCCTGAACGAAGTCGAGACGTCGCAGCATCGACTGAATATTCGCACGTTGCATGCCGATGCCGCGGCCGTGAATCAACCGCACCTGCCTGAAACCACGCGTCCGCGCTTCGGTGAGGTACTCCAGCGCCACATCGCGAATTTCGTCGGGACGAAACGCATGAAGGTCGAGTGTATCGGTGATCGGGATCTCGACCGGGCCCTCATCCACGGCCCGCGGATTCTATGCGATACTCTTGAAAACTATGGTCCTCTTCAATCACGCGACACGTGAGATGACCGCGAAGATCGTTTACTACGGTCCCGGTCTGTGCGGAAAAACGACGAATCTGATGGTCATCTTCGACAAACTCGATCCCAAACAGAAGGGAAAGATGCTGTCGCTGGCGACGAAAACCGACCGAACGCTCTTCTTCGACCTCCTCCCCGTCGACATCGGCAAGGTCGGCAACTTCAATCTCAAGATGCAGCTCTACACCGTGCCGGGGCAGGTCTTCTACAACGAGACGCGAAAGCTCGTGCTCAAAGGCGCAGACTCGATCGTCTTCGTCGCCGATTCTCAGCCGTCGATGGTCGAGTCCACAAAGGAGAGCTTCACCAATCTCCTCGAGAACATGAAGGAGAACAACATCGACCCCCGGGACACGCCGATCGTCATCCAGTACAACAAGCGCGACATCCCCGGCGTGCTGCCGATTGACGATCTTCAGGAAGCGCTCGGACTCGAAGGCTATCCGTATCACGAAGCGTCGGCGATCAAAGGCGAAGGCGTGATGGAGACATTCAAGCTCGTCTCGAAGATCACCGCCAAACATCTTTACAACCGGCTCAAAGGAAAAGCCGAGCCGATCGAACGGAAGAAACCGGAGAAGCCCGCGAAGCACGGTAGGCCGAAGACCGTCGCCGGCAACAAACGCGTTCCCGCACCACCACCGCCCGCCCCGGAGCTGGAAGCAAATCCCTTCGGCGACTCGATTCCGTTCCCGGAAGCGAACCCGCTCGACGCCGGCTACGAGAAGATGGAAGAGGTGTCACTCGAGCAACTTCTCGAAGGCCGCGAGCGGCCCGCGACGATGTCAGGCACCGTGCCGATCCCTGTCGTCCACGACGAAGTCGAGGAGCTGGGAGCCGAAGAACTCCTCGAGGCACCTCTGGCAGTGGCGTTGATGGATGAGCCTGAGCTACCCCCACTCACGCGCTCGACTGCGAGCAGCGCGAGCAGCAGTCAGGTCGCCGCTCTGGAAAGCCGAGTGAGACAACTCGAAGGGTCGCTCAGAGAGCTTCTGCAGTCCCTGAACGAGCTGACGAATAAGGTAAAAAGCCAAATCGGCCGTTAGCCTGATAGAATCTCCGAAAATCTCTATTATTTGGAGGAATTAAATGCGTCGGATCATTCCCGCGATTCTTCTGCTGTCGGTCGCTTTGTTCGGCTGCAAGGTCAAAGAGCTGGCTGACAAAGCGAACATCTCAAAAGACCTCGACAAACGCGGCCCGATGGACCTGATGAAGCAGGTCGCTAACGATAAGTACGACCCGCCGAAGGACGGCAAACTGACCGACGCGCAGGTCCAGATGTATTTGAAAGTGAAGCAGCACGAGAAGGAGATCGCCAAGGCCGCGTATCAAAAAGCGGATGAGCACTTCAAGACGGCCGACAAGTCGAAGAACTCGATTGCCGGCGTAATGGAGAGCTTCAAGGGAATGCGGAACGCCGCGGAATTCGCCACTGCCGACATCCGCGCCGCCAAAGACCTTGGCTACAACACGCAGGAGTATTTGTGGGTCAAGGGTCAAGTCCTGACCGTCAGCGCGACGGCGTTCGCTGAAATGACTTCGAACGCGATGGCAGCGTCGGTCGAGTCCAGCCACTCGCAGATGAGAAAAGCGTACGAAGAAGCGAAGGACGAGCAGACGAAGCAGATGTACAAGCAGATGCTCGATCAGTACGAGAAGACGGCGAAGGAAGGACAAGATCTCACTGCCAAGGCCAATGAGGATCCGGCGATCGCTTACAACCGGCAGCTTCTGAAGAAGTACGACAGCGAGCTCGCCGGCCTCGCCGGGCCGGATGATCAGTCGAAGAAGGGGTTGGACGACCTGCAGAAGAAGATGCAACAGGCCGTCGACGACGCGAAAAAATCGCAGTAGTGACCACCGATAACCGCCAACTGACAATGCGTCGCGGCGCGGAAGCGTCGCGACGCTTTTCGTTTCGCCTCCGTTGCTCGGCGTGCGCCACCGAGTACGATCCGGATCAGCTCATCAATCTGTGCCGCAATTGCAACGCGCCGCTGCTGGTGGAGTATGACCTCTCGCCTGCCCCCGAGCTGCGCGAAAAAATCCGATCGCGTCCACCGACGATGTGGCGTTACGCGGAAGTGCTTCCGGCTGATGAAGGCATCACGTTAGGCGAAGGCATCACGCCGCTGCTTCGCTCGACGCAATTCGAAAATGTCTGGATCAAAGACGAATCCAAGAATCCGACGCGATCGTTCAAATCGCGCGGCATGGCGGCGGCCGTCACGATGGCGGCGCGCAACGGCGCGAAGTCGCTGGCCGCGCCGACCGCCGGAAACGCCGGTGCGGCTCTCTCGGCGTACGGCGCTCGAGCGGGACTGCCGGTGTTCGTTGCAATGCCGCGCGATACGCCGAAGTCGATCGTCGACGAATGCCGCAGCTACGGCGCGCAGGTCGAGATGGTCGCAGGACTCATCACAGATGCCGGCAAGCGCGTGCAGCAGTACATCGCATCGACAGGCGGATTCGATCTTTCGACGTTGAAGGAGCCTTATCGCGTCGAAGGAAAAAAGATCATGGGTTACGAGCTGCTCGAGGATCTCGGCCGCCTTCCCGACGTCATCCTCTATCCGACCGGCGGCGGGACCGGGCTGATCGGAATGTGGAAAGCCTTCGACGAGATGCAGCGCCTCGGTTGGATCGACAAGCGGCGGCCGCGAATGTGGAGTGTGCAGTCCAGCGGATGCGCTCCGATCGTCCGCGCGTTCGACTCCGGACTCGAGAGCGCTCCCGAATGGGAAGCAGCGCAGACCTCCGCCTGGGGATTGCGCGTTCCGCGCGCGGTCGGCGATCGCCTGATGCTCCGCGCGCTTCGCGAATCAAGGGGTGGAGCAATCGCTGTCGAGGAATCGCAGATTGAGCCTGCGGCCGCCGAGCTCCGGACGCGCGAAGGAATCGATGCCGGTCCGGAGGCAGGTGCAGCACTTTTGGCACTTCGCCGTCTAATCGAGAAAGGTGCGATTTCGTCTGCTGAGACCGTCGTCCTGTTCAACACGGGAGGAAACAAGTACCACTCGTGATGATGGTCACGCTGCGCATCGCGAGTCCTTCATACCATTGGAATCCGAGAGAGCCATGAAGCTTCGCATCGCGAGCCTGCTGGTCACACTGGCCGGCGTAGCCGCACAACTATTCGGACAATGCCCGGGCGCATCGCCGAGGATTCAGTCACCTGCCGATGGCGCGACGAACATCGCACCGAACGTCACGCTGACCTGGGCCGCGGTATCGGGTGCCGATTCCTACGACGTGTTCATCGGGACGGGATTGGCAACCGGCTGTCCGCTCATCGCGACCGCGACCACGTCGAATACGACCTACACGGCGCAACTCTCGGCCGGCACGCGCTATCAATGGCGCGTTGCCGCGAAGAAGAGCGGCACACCTTGTCCGGCACAAAGCTCCGCATGCGTTACCTTCACCACGGCGGCAGTGGCGTCGAATTGTCCGACCAGCGCGCCGCAACTCGAATCGCCCGCGAATGGCGCATCGAATGTCGCATCACCGGTCCGCTTCGATTGGGATTCGGTGACCGGGGCGACCTTGTATCGCCTGATGGCAGCCTTCAACGGCGGAGCGGCGAATCCGATCGCGATCACGCGCGACACGGAGTACTCCACCAGCGTTCCCTCCGGATCCGTCGAGTGGTGGGTCGAAGCGCTCGCCGAAAACTGTCAGACACTCGGATCGCCACATTACAAATTCACGGCGGCGGGCGGGGCCTGCCCAACCAATCCGCAATCGCCGACGCTCATCTCTCCTGCAGTTGCAGCAAGCGTCAACTCGCCGGTGACGTTTACGTGGACTGCGGTCAGCGGAGCGAGCTCGTATCGCGTTTGGGCAGCGACTGCCGGCGGTGCGATCGCGTCATTGGTCGGCAGCTCCAGCACGACCTCGCTCAGCGCGCCGCTGCCGATGGGTGCGGTGATCTGGTACGTCGAGGCGCGATTCGACAATTGCCCGTCGACGTTTTCTTCGCGCGGAACATTCATCGTCGCGAGTCCCACAGTCTGCAACAACTCGCCGACGACGCTGGTGTCGCCGGCAAACAACGCCACCAACGTTCCATCGAACGCGACGTTCACGTGGACCGCAGTACCTGGAGCGATCGGCTACAAACTTTTCATCGCCGGCGAGCTGGCGGGCGTCACGACCGACACAACGCTGTCGCGACTCGTACCGCAAGGCCTGACCACGTGGTGGGTCGACACCGCATTTGCCGGCTGCCCGGATCAACATTCCGCCGAATTCAAATTCTCGACGGCCGCGACGAATTGCCCGACCGGCACGATGACGCTGACCTCGCCCGCGAATGGAGCAACGGCCGCGTCGCCGGTCGCCTATTCGTGGACCGGAATCGCCGGCGCGACCGCGTACCGGCTGTGGGTGTCGCTCGACGGCAGCGCGCCGCAGCTCTCCGGCCGCGTCACCACGACGAGCGTGACGCTTCCGAATCCCAGCGGCGCGATCGTGTGGCAAGTGGAAGCTCTCTTCGACAACTGCCCGTCGATTTTTTCGCCGCGCGGCAACTTCACGGTCAGCGCGTCCGCGAATTGCAGTCAAAACAGCGCGCCGACGCTCGTGTCACCGATCAGCGGCTCGCAGTCCCAAACCTCCGTCGACTTCACGTGGAATGCAGTGCCGGGCACGCTGGCGTATCGGGTGTGGGCCTCCCTCAACGGCGACGCCTTCGCGGACCTCGGCGTCACCAGCAACACACATTTGAAGACCGACTTGTCGGCTGGATCGGTGGTCTGGTATGTCGAGGCGATTTTCGGCGGCTGTCCGCCGCTCGCGTCGGCGCGAGCGAGCTTCAAGATCAACGCCGCTGGATGTCCGACCGAGGCGCCGCTGCTCATCGCACCGGCCGACAACGCCGCGAATGTCACCGCGCCGGTCACGCTGATCTGGTCGGCGGTCGACCGCGTCAAAAAATATCGCGTCTTCGCGTCTTTGAACGGAACCGACTTCGGACTCATCGACGCAACAACCGATACATCGCTTTCCAAAGCGATCCCGCCCGGAACGGTGACGTGGTTTGTCGAAGCGACCTTCGACGACTGCCCGTCGGTGCGTTCGGCAAAATCGAAATTCACTGTGCCGCGCGCGGCGCAGTGCTCGGGCGAAGCGCCGCAGCTCGTCGCGCCCGCGAACAACGCCAACAACGTCACTTCACCGGTCCACTTCGATTGGAACCCCGTCAGCGGCGCGATCGGATATCACCTCATGGCGCGCTTTTCTGGTGGAAATCCGACGCGTATCGGCGAGACGACCGACACCGATTTCGACAAGAAGCTGCCGGAAGGGACATTCGAGTGGTGGGTGGTGGCGTTCTTCGTCGGTTGTCCGCCGACAGAATCGTCACATTTATCATTCACAATTCCTGCGACCGCGTGCAACAACCGCAGCTCGCTCCTGTGGTCACCGGCCGAGGGCGACACGGGACTGGTTTCGCCGGTGCGTCTGCGTTGGTCGAAAGTGCCTGGCGCGAAGTCGTACAAAGTATGGGGCTCGGTGAACGGGGATGGCGTGAGCCTGATCGGCTCGACCGCCGCGAACGAGCTCGTTGCGACGCTGCCGAGCGGCTCGATCGAGTGGCACGTCGATGCGATCTTCGACAATTGCCCGGCCGCGACGTCGGCGGATTCGTCATTCGCGATTCGCAAGAATGCTCCGGCATGCGCGACGCCGAATCGTCCGCTCGCGAGCGTTCCGGGACAGGTCGTCAGCGGCACGCCGTTCACCGTGCACTGGACGCCGGTCGTGAACACGAGCAGTTTCGAGCTTCAGGAAGCGAACAATCCCGATTTCACCGGTGCGACAACTTCGGTCACCGATGGCCTCTCGATGAGTTTTTCGCACGCGGTGACCGATCAGCCGCAGCGTTTCTACTATCGCGTCCGCGCGGTGAGCAGTTGCAGCGACGACCGCAGTCACTACTCGAAAGTCGTGAGCGTGGTGATCGTGCCTCAAAAAGCGAAACAGGCGAGCGCCGACGTCGGCGTGCAGAGCGGCGTCACGCAGCAGATCGTCATTCCAGGACAAACGCCATCCGTGAATTTCACGGCGCGCGGCGACAAGCCCTGGATCACGGTTACACCTTCGAGCGGAACGATCGGTCCGCAGGGGATCACGCTCACCGTGACTTACGATCCGGCTGCGCTGAAGCTCGGCACGAACACCGGCACAGTGGTGATCACGACTGGAAGTTCAGGACGCTACGTGACGAATGGAGTCGCGCCGGCGATTCCGGTCTCCGTCAGCCTCGTCACGCCGGTCGCACCGGGCGGAAAGAATGCGCCGCCGCCCGATTCGCTGATCATTCCGGCAGTCGGGCATGCTGCCGGTGCGAACGATTCCCTATTCGAGTCCGACGTGCGCGTCGCGAATGTCTCCGCGCGGCCGCAGAAGTATCAGCTCAACTTTACGCTGTCGGGGACCGACGGCACACAATCGGGACAGTCGACCACGATCGATGTCGATCCCGGCGCGACGATGGCGCTCGATGACATCCTCACGAATTTCTTCGGCATCGGCTCTGACGGCGGCTCGGCGACCGGGGTTCTCGAGATCCGTCCGCTGACATCATCGACGACCAATTTGTCGACGTCAGTGACTCCGAGCGTCACGACCGTTGCTTCCAGCCGCACTTTCAACGCGACTCCGAATGGAACATTCGGTCAGTTCATCCCGGCGGTTCCGTTCTCGCAATTCGTCGGCAGCGGCAACCGTCTGTCGCTGCAGCAGATCGCGCAATCGCCGGCTTTTCGAACAAACCTCGGCCTCGTGGAAGCCGCCGGCGAGACCGCCAACGTCCTGGTCCACGTGTTCGACAACTCCGGCCGCGAGCTCGCGCAAATTCCGGAGACGCTGCAACCGAGCGAGCATCTTCAGATCAACAACTTCCTGAGTGTGAACGGAATCACGCTGACCGACGGCCGCTTCGAGGTCGAAGTGACCTCCCCAACCGGCAAGGTGACTGCCTATGCGTCGGTCGTCGACAATTTCACAAACGACCCGCTGCTCGTCTCGCCCGTCCTGAAGAGCGGCACGAGCGCGACCCGCTTCGTCCTTCCCGGCGTCGGAGACTTCGATGTCGGCGGCATCGCGCACTGGAAGAGCGACGTGCGACTCTTCAACTCCGGCGCGACCGCGTTGCCTATCGCGCTTTCATATTTCCCACAGGGAGATTCGGCGCACCCGGTGACAACGACGATGACCGTTCAGGCCGGAGAAGTCCGCGCGTTGGACAACCTCATCGCGTCGACACTCCCGCAAGCGGGCCTGCAGACGGCCGGTTCGCTTCTCGTGAGCACGACGAATCCGTCTGCGCTCGTCGCCACCGCGCGCACGTACACGCAGACGACATCCGGCACGTATGGTCAATTCATTCCGGCGGTGACGACGGCGCAGTCGGTCGGAAATGGCGAGCGCTCGCTGCAACTGCTGCAGCTCGAAGCGTCGGATCGCTACCGCACTAACATCGGTCTTGCGGAGACCTCCGGCATCGCCGCCACGGCGCACGTGTCGCTGATCCTTCCCGATTCGAAGTTTGCGATCAGCACCGACATTCCGCTGGCCGCAAACGAGTTCAGGCAGATCTCGCTCGCGAGCTTCGGCGCCGGAACGGTCTACAACGGTCGCGTGACGGTGTCCGTCAACGCAGGCAGCGGACGCGTGACGGCATACGGCTCGGTGATCGATCAAATCACGCAAGATCCAACGTACGTGCCTGCACAATAAGGCGCCTATAATCCCGCCGCGCGTTTCTCGCAGGAGGCTCCGTGGCAGATCAGCAGCAATACGACGTCGTAGTCATCGGCAGCGGTCCGGGTGGTTACGTCGCGGGCATCCGCGCCGGCCAGCTCGGAATGAAAGTCGCCGTCGTCGAGAAGGATCCTTTCCTGGGGGGCACGTGCACGCACCGCGGCTGCATTCCCACCAAGGCACTCCTCGAAAATGCCGACATCTTCGAGAAAGTGCACCGCGCGAAAGAATTCGGGATCAACGTCGGCGGCGTCCAG
>QHVX01000228.1 GCA_003222375.1 Acidobacteriota bacterium | reverse complement strand
CGCGCTGGCGGCGCTCGGGCCGATCGCGCTCATCTTTCTGATTGCGCGCGAACGCCATCGTCTCCGCGTCGCGAGGCGTTTCATGTCCGAAAACCTGCGCGGCGTTTCGAATCCACTGCGTCCGCTGCGGCCGTATCTGGCCGGCGCCGCGCTGCTGGCGGCCGCGATCGCATTGGCGGGACCACGCGCCGGCTTCACGCTCATTCCCGTCGAATCTCGCGAATCGAATCGTGTGATTGCCATCGACGTCTCCGACAGCATGGGCGCTACCGATGTCGGAGCGTCGCGCCTCGACGCCGCGAAAGCGATCGCGAAGCGAATCATCGAGTCCGATACCGGCCGCGTCGGACTGGTGATCTTCGAATCGCGCGCCGAAGTCGTCTCGCCGCTCACGAATGACGACGAAGGGGTTGCCGCGCTCATCGATTCGATTCAACCGGGCGAAGTGGCCGACCCCGGCACCGATCTCGCCGGCGCGATCCTCGGTTCCATGCGCATTGTCGATTCCGATCCGGCACAGAAAGGCGACATCATCATCATCAGCGACGGCGAGGACCAGGGAACGCGACTCGAAGACGCGCTGCGCCGCGCGCATGACAAGGGCATCGTCGTCTCGACCATCGTCATCGGATCAACGACCGGCAGCACGATTCGCCGCGCCGAGGGCGGGGATCTCCGCGATGATTTCGGCGACGTCGTGCGCACGTATGCCCATCCGGAAATGATGCAGCAGATCGCGCGCGCAACCGGCGGACGCTTCTTTGCAAACCCGTTCGGCGAACACGATCTCGATTCGCTCGCCGGTCCGCCTTCATCGCGAGGCCGCAACAAGAACGTGAAGATCCCCATCGAGCGCTTCCAGTGGCCGCTGGCGCTGGCAGCAGTTGCGATTCTCCTCGGCTCGTTCACGAATCGAGGCGCCGAATGATGGCGGTGCTGCTGCTGGCGTGGAACATCGCGCAGTTGTGGCGCGACACCAATTCGCACGCCGCCAATGCGCACGGCGTGAAAGCATTTGCGCAGAAAAATTACGCCGACGCCGTGAAAGACTTCGGCGCCGCCCATGCCATCGCTCCTTCGTCACGCCGCGCCTTCAACCTCGGAACCGCGCAAGTGGCGGCCGGGAATCGGGAACAGGGATCGTCAACGCTCGCGAAAGCGATGCGCGACGGCCAACTCCGCGCCGACGCGCTCTTCAATCGCGGCAACAGCGCGCTGTCATCGAACGCCTACGACTACGCGATCCGCGATTACAGCGATGTCCTCCGCCTCAGGCCCTCCGATGCCGGCGCGAAGCGCAACCTCGAAATCGCGCTGGCGCGTAAGAGCCAGGTGCAGCGACAATCGTCCGGCGCGCGGCAGCCGCAGCCGGGCGCGCCCTCTCCGCAACCCCAACCGCAACAGGCGCACGCCGCTCCCGACGAAAAACAGAGGCAGAACGCCAACATCGAATCCCTATTGCGATCGGTGCAGCAGCAGGAGGAAGAAGATCTGACGCGGATGCACCGGGCAAGGGGAGAGAAGCTCCACGTCGGATGGTAAGGCAGAAATCAGAAGGCAGAAGGCAGAAGTATGTCGCGCAGATCCTTCTGCTTTCTGCCTTCTGCCTTCTGCCTTTGAGGGCCAACGACATCTCCGTCGACAAACACGTGATGCAGATGGATGACTCCATCACCATCACGGTGACGCTCGAAAACGAGTTCGCGAACCTCGGCTCGATCCGCATTCCGCTTCAAAATCTCGCCTTCAGCGGTGCGCCGTCGGTGTCGTCTGAATTTCAATGGATCAACGGCGCGACCTCACGTCGCAAACTTTTCACGTACACCGCGCACGCAACCGCGGCCGGCAACGCCGTGGTCGGCCCGATCACCTTGCATGGCACAGCCGGACAAGTCGAGACGCTCGCTCCGATTTCGATCCAGGTGGTCGCCGATGCCGCCGCCGGCACGAATGATCCGCTCAAGATTCTGCGAGAGCTGATGGCGACAAACCGCGACGCGATTTGCCTCGTCGCGGAGGCCGACAAGACCAGCGCCTTCACCGGCGAAGAGATCGTCGTGACGTGGACGCTCTACAACGCCACCGCGGTGCAGCAGTACGCCATCGGCGACATTCCGAAGCTCGAAGATTTCTGGACCGAGGAGCTGGATGTGAGAGGAGAGCCGCAGCAGCAGATCATGCTCGGCAACCTTCTCGTTCAGAAGTTGCCGATTCGCCGCGTCGCGCTCTTTCCACTTCACAGCGGCTCGCTCTTCGTGCCCTCGCTTGGCGTGAACGCCTCGATCCTGAAGCGGGTCGGCACGCGCGGTCCGTTCAGTTTTTACGAGGGCATGGAGGTCGACGTGCATCGCCGCTCGGCCCCGCTCACGATCCACGCCCGCCCCATCCCGCCCGGCCCACCCGTCGCGGTGGTCGGCGATTCGGTCACGATGCGATGCGGCGTGCCGGTGCAGCGCAACGGCGGGCCGGTGGCGATCGACGTCACGCTCAACGGCCGCGCGAATCTGCGCGCCGTTGCGCCGCCCTCATTCGAACGGCCACCCGCCGGCAGCGTGCAGATCATCGACAAAAAACTCGACGTCCATCGCGTCCGTTACGACGCGTGGATGTCGCGGCAGTGGCAGTATCTGATTTTTCCGTCACGCGATGGCGAATTCGCAGCACCGGCGATGACGGCCGATGTCCTGTCATCGGATGGCGCGCGCAAGCAGCTCCGATGCGATGCGACGACGCTCATCGTCCGCGCCGCCACTCCCAATGAGCCGCCGCCGCGACTCGCCACCCGAAGACCGCCGGTGACCAGGCCTGCGGTCGCGCTGTGGGTTGTGGCAGTTGTGCTCACCTGCACGCTGATCGCGCTGGCGGTCGCGCGCACGCAGCGCAGTCAGCGGATCCGAAGTGCGGTGCGACACATCGTGCGTCCAACAGCGCCGGAGACTCGCATCGCCGTCGATGCGTATCTGCAGTCGCGCGGCATCGAGCCGGGCGCTTTGATGCGCGAGGCATCCGACCGCGGCGATGCCTACCGCTCGCTGCGCTCGCTGCTCGACGCGCTCGAACGCGATCGCATCGTCGCCGGCGAGCGCGAGGTCGCCGAGCGCGTGCGCGATTTGGTCACAGCATGATCACGACTGCACTCCACGCAGCGTAGAGAGTTCGCCTATCTCCGTGACACGGCAGTAAAATGACTTCAGTGAGAGCGGCTAAAGAATCTCTGCTGCGAGACGCAGGCTTCACATATAACTTCGACCGTTTGATATACCTGAACCGCGCGAGGCGAAAGGCCTTCAGCATCGAATGGCTTGAAGATCATTCGGAACAGGAGCTTCGAGAAAGTATCGCCGCGCCGAATGGTTCGGACAAATGGCAAATCTTTTTTAATGAGAAACCGTCTGACAACGTGTTGCGCGAGTTTCTGGCCGAAGTCGGATGACCGATAGCCGCTCCGTAGAGGACCGGCTCCGAGCGGAATACTTCGAACTGCAGCCGGAAATTCGCCGAACGGTGCTTGAGACGGAAACTCGCATCCGTCATTTGCTCCTGCCGATGATGCCTGCGCTGAAGAGAGACGAACGCATCCTCGTCACCTCTCGCGTAAAGGACTGTGAGAGCGCGGTGGATGCACTAAGGCGCCGACAAGAACTCGGTCGATTCGATAGCGATGAGCCGCAGGCTTATACGCTCACTACGCTGCGCGATCTTGCCGGAGTACGCGTCATGGTGTTCCCGAGAAAAAAGATCGACGACGTTCATACAGTTCTGCGCGACATTCTCAATGAATGGACGGCCGACCACATCCCGGAAGTCGCGGGGGAAGCGGAACCTTTAGCACTCAAATATTTCGGCAATTGGGCTGGCGCCGGACGCGTCGTTGCCGAGATTCAAATTGTGTCACTCTTGATCGGGCTATTTTGGGAGGTCGAGCACTCTGCGATTTATAAACCCGATCCGAAGTTGCAAGGCGTTGCGCGATCCTTGGTGATGATGGATCGCAGAGA
>QHVX01000241.1 GCA_003222375.1 Acidobacteriota bacterium | reverse complement strand
ATCATGAAGATCCCGCTCGGACCGCGCGGATAGACCACACCTTTCGGATCGATCAGACGCACGCGCTGTTGCGAGCTGCTCTTCGAGCGTAGCACCAGCGTTCCACCCGGCAGCATCTGCACCGTAATGTCTGACGGTACGGTCACGCTCAGCGTCTTCGGTGCGTAGCCCATCGCAGTGAGGGTCACGGTGTACGAACCCGGCGACAGCGTGAGCTTCACCGGCTCGGTCGAAGAGTTGAATCGGAATCCGCCGTTGTTGTCGAGCTGCCGCCCTTGCGCGTCGACGATTCGCAGGACGTTCGCGCTGAGTGCCCGGTTATCGCGGCCGTCGACCACTCGAAGCGTGACACCGCTGCTCGGCGCGAGCTTGAGCTCGAGATCGTCGGGCGCCGTATCGCCGACCACGACCTGCTGGACGACGTGACCGTAGCCATCTTTTTGCGCGGTGATCTGATACGAGCCGCGGGCGACATTGTCGAGAAAAAACGATCCGGCCGGATCGGTGAGGGCCGCGCGCGAGCTGAGGAATCCCTGGCCGCTCTGGATCTGCACCTGCGCATTGGCAAGGGCCTCTCCGGTGGAGGCATCGACGACGCGGCCGCGAATCGACGCGGTCTTGATATCGATGTCGTACGAACCCGAGCCCTGAACCTGATACGTCGAGCTGTACGCGCCGGAGCGGTCGATGTCGATCACGCCGACGTTGTAGGTGCCGTCATCGAGTCCGGCGATCTGGTAGTTGCCGTTCGAGTCGGCCGTGCCGCTGGACTGCGTTTGCGACTGCGCATTGCGCGGCGTGAACATGACCATGACATTCGCGAGCGGCTGACCGTTGCGCGTCACGCGGCCGCGGATCACCGTGTCGGTCTTGAACTGAATGTTGACCTGGACCGACGACCCGGGGTCGACCTGGACGGATTGCACTGCCGATGTCTTGCCGCCGCCGCCGATGCCGCGACCGGTGCGCGCGGAAACGCGGACCGTTCCCGTCGGCGTGCCTTCCATCCGGAAACTTCCGCTGCTGTCGACTTCCGCGGTCGCGCCGCCGTTCGGGCTGTTTGCCATGACTGTTGCGTTCTCGAGCTCCGACGCGGTCAGGCCCGTGACCTGACCGACGATCGTGCCGCCCATTTTCATCACGACGCGCGCGGGAGCGCCGGCCGTGATGTCGAAGTCGCGCAGCATGCCGCTGGCGAGCCCCGGCTTCGCTGCCGTGATCGTGTAGTGGCCTGGAGCGAGACCGTTGATCTGGAAGTTGCCGTTGCCGTCGGTCCGGCCTCCGCGTCCGAATCCTGTTTCACTTGCGGAGTTGGCGCTCACCGATGCGTCGGCGACCGGCGTGCCGCTTTCGGTCAGCACAGTTCCGGTCAGCGTGAGTCCGGACGAAAGCTGAACGTCGAGCCGCGCTTCGCGGCCGGAAAGCGTGATCGTCTTGTCGACAGGAAGGTAGTTCTGCCGCGAAAAATTGAACGTCTTGTCGCCCGGATCGATCGACTCGATGGCGAATTCGCCGTTCGGATCGGTCGTCGCAGAGCTGTCCATGCCCGGCATGAACCGCGGTCCGGGCGTCGAGCCGCTCGTCTCACGAACCGTGACGCCGGACACCGGCGAGCCATCGGGTCCCGTGACGCGGCCGGTGAGCCGGACTCCGGTCTCCATCGCGACTTCGACGTCGGAGACCGTCTTGCCGTCTTCGACGTTCACGCTCGGGATGCGCGACGTGGTGTAGCCGGGCGCACTGACGATGAGCTCTTTCTGCCCTGGCGGAACGTTCTCGAGCATGAACGAGCCGTCATCGCTGCTGAACGATTTCAGCATCGGCGGCATCGCGAGGACCATTCCGCCCGCGCTGCGAACGTTTGCGATTCCCGCCTGAAACGAGGTCACGGGATTGTGAGTCGACTTGTCGACGACGCGGCCCGCGATTCGGCCGCCATTCGGAAGCTCGATGACGACATCGCGCGCCGGCGCGGTCACCGGGCGTGTCTGCATGATGAAGGAGTCCATCTTCGTGGCGTTGAGCATCATCTGGCCGGGACTCAAATCAGTGAGCGTGAATGAGCCATCGGATGCCGTGACCGTGCTGGTAGGCCCGTCTTCGCTCATCCCGTTGATGTTCACTCCCTCCACGCCCGCGCCATTGCGTACGACGCGGCCGGTGATCTCGACGCCGGGATCGAGTCGGACCTCGACCGGACGCGATGCAGCATTGATCGCGACCGCGCGCATCGTCCTGGTTGCGAAACCTTCGCGCTTGAAGACAACGTCGTAAGTCCCCTCCTTGACGCGAAGGCTGAATGTGCCATCGCTGCCGCTTCGAACGACGTCCTCTTCACGATCGCGCTGCATCGCTACCACCACGCGGCGGACCATCCCCGCGAAGCCCCGTCCTTCCGTTTCAACCGGGGCGATGCCGACGCCGGAGACGGCGCGGCCGTTCGCGTCCACCACTTTTCCGGTGAAGACGACGCCGCGCGGAATCGTGATCATGACCCCGCTCTTCTTTTCGCCGGGGTTGAGTCGCAGCGAAGCGCTGCGCGTTGCCGGGAATCCTTTCTTCGCGGCCTCGATCTGCACCTCCGCTTCCGGAAGGACATTGCGGAGGACGAAACGGCCATCCGGTCCGCTGAATCCACTTGCGTCCTGCGGCCGTCCGGGAGCGAACATCATCGGACCGCCATCGCGTCCGGCATTGCGCGATACGAGACGCGCGCCCGCGATTCCGCGTTTGTCTTCATCGACGACAGTTCCGGTGACGCGCGCGCGTGCGCTGCCGAAGAGCGCTTTATTGACGGTCTGTCCTGCAGTCGCGGACACCGTCGCGTTGCCGATGAAGGTGCCCGGATAAATCGCAGAAAGGTTGTATTGTCCCGGCGCGGCCGCGATCGTGAACGTGCCCTTGGCGTCGGTCATCACCGACTCGATGGCGCCCGGCGCGATCGGTCCGCCGCCCCCGCCGCCGAATCCGCGCATCCGTCCGAACACATTTGCTGGGCCGAGTCGCACTTCGGCGTTGGAGAGGGGCATTTGGGTCTTCGCATCGCGCACCGTGCCGGTGACCTTGGCGAGCTTCTTCAGCCGGATCGTGGGAACCGCATCGTTCGTGCGCGTCCGAACGCCGCTGAGATTTCCGCTGCGCGTCTCGACGTCCTGCCAGTCGCGCGGAGCGTGTGCGATCGTGAATGTGCCGTCGTCGGCGGTGACCGCAAGCGGCCAATCGTCAATGGTGACCGAAGCCTTCGCGACCGGCGTCTGCCCGTTCTCCGCCACGACGCGGCCCTTGACGGTCACGCCGGCGTTCAGTGCCACATCGAGCTTCGGTGCCGATCGAAACGGACCCGATGAGCCGGTTCGCCCACTTGGATGGATCGGGTACGCTGTAATGTCCTTCGGTATCTGTAACGCCGAGGAAATCGGTGGCGTTGCCGAACCAAATGACGGTTGCGCCGGCGACCGGCTTTCCGGTGCTCGTGATGGTTCCGCGCTGCATAGGCGCCGTGGTCAGCGCGATCGCTCCGGCATCGTCATCGGCGAGGAGACGAAGGCCATCGGGCGCGAAGCCGCTAGCTTCGACGCGCAGGTCGACGATCGGCTGATCCTTCGGCGAATCGAATGAGAACGACCCTTTCGAGTCGGTCGGCCTGGTCGCGATGGCGGTGCGCTCGGGCGTCTTCGAAAAAAGGCGCGTGCGGCGGGCGGCGATCGTCTCAGGCGCGAAGATCGACACTTTGGCGCCGCTGATCGGCTGGCCGTCGGTATTGATGACCACGCCGGTGACGGACGCGGTCAGGGGAAGTGCCATGAGAAGCGTGATTGCAGAAAGATGTCGTGCGCGCATGCATGCTCCTGGGGGATCTGTGCCGGTTACGAATCAGGTTTGCTTTCGCTGAATTAGACGCAGAATGATAACCATTGTTCCAATGTTGCCGACGACGATGAGACGACCGGTCGGCGGGGAGAAGCTGCGCGAGCGACTCGATGCGCTGGTTGCGACGTTCGACATCTCGACGATCGCGCCCGACCCTCTCCAGCTCGTCCTGCGATACGACGACCGTCGCGATCAGGAAGTTGCGGGACTGCTGGCGGCGGCCTTCGCGTATGGCCGCGCCGACATCGTGGTCGCCAACGTCGGCGGCGTGCTCGATCGCATGCAGCCGTCGCCGTTCGCCTACGTTGCGGACTTCAAACGTGCGCGGGCGATGCGCGACTTCGCGGGTTTCGCGCATCGATTTCACAAGACGCCGGAGCTGGTGGGATTGCTGGCGCGGCTGGCGGCCGCGATTCGCAAGCACGGCTCGCTCGGCGAGCTTTTCCGCCGCTGTTACGACGCCGGCGATGACGACATCGGTCCGTCGCTGGCGCGCTTCGTCGACGAGCTTCTAACCGGCTGTCATCCCGAGCGTAGCGAGGGACCTGTGTGGGCGGGAGGTACGCAAGAGGTGGCGGTTGCGGCCCCCCCATACGCCCAGGTCCCTCGCTACGCTCGGGATGACAAAGCTTTGCGCTATCTCCTCACCTCGCCGCGCGACGGCAGCGCCTGCAAGCGGATGAATCTCTTCCTTCGCTGGATGGTCCGCCGCACCTCTCCTGATCTCGGCATCTGGGATTTTGTTGATCCGGCGAAGCTCGTCGTGCCGCTCGACACGCACGTGCATCGCATCGCGACTTTTCTGGGGCTGAACGACCGCAAAACGCCCGACTGGAAGGCGGCGCGGTCGATCACCGACCGGCTCGCGAAGTTCGATGCCGCCGATCCGATCCGCTACGACTTTGCCATCTGCCGTCTTGGAATTCTCGACCTCTGCAGCCGCCGCCGCCGCAAGGAGAATTGCGATGTCTGCCTGCTGCGCGACGTCTGCCGCTTTCCGGTAATTTGAACCGCCCTTCAACTTTCCGTCGGCGTAATCCAATCCGTTGGAATTGGACTTATTTCCGGCGCTGTGCCGCCGGACGGGGAGCATTCAGAATCATGAGGTTAGGCCGAATTTCGCCGCGGCACTTCCGTTGAATGCGACCGGCGTCGCGGCCATGCGCAAATCAATCCTGACGAATCTGGTGATCATGGCGCTGACGGTGGCGCTTGTCGCCGGCGCGTTCGCGTCGTTCCAGCGCAAGCGGTCGTCATTCGAGCGGATTGATTTCACCTTCACGCGCCGCAGCGGAGTGATCGTCGTCAAGACTGTTGATGCCGACAGCGGCGCGCAGCAGGCCGGCTTGCGGCCGGGCGACGAGATCTGGGTGATCGGCGACACGCCGAGCAACGAGGTCGAAGGGCTGCAGAAGAGCCTTCGCCGCATCGGGCAGTCGGTGCCGATGGTCATCATGCGAAACCATCAGGCTCTGAAGCTGACCTACCGCGTTCCGGAGCTGAAGATCGACTATCCGTATTTGATCCTCAGCTTCATCGGATTCCTGTATCTCGCGATCGGCCTCTTCACGCTGTTTCGCGGCGAGCGGCGTGAGAGCACGATGTTCTACTTCATCACGCTGCTGTCGTTTGTCGTCTACGTGTACACGCCTGCCGGCGACATCGACCTGACGTACAAGATTCTGCAGCTTGTCGAAGAGTTCGCGACGATTCTGCTTCCGCCGCTGACGCTCAACTTCTTCTTGCTATTTCCGCGTCCGATCGTTCGCAGCAAGTGGCTGGTCGCGTCGCTCTACTTCCCTCCGGCGCTCCTTGCGCTGTGGGACCTCGATGTTCTGGTCTTCAACAATCGACTGGCGATCGCGTCCGCCTATCGCTCGCTGGAAGTCATTCAGCGGTGGGAGATCGTGCACTTCGCGATCTACTTCACGCTGGCAGTCGTCGCGCTGGCATACACCTATCGCACCGCTGCCGCCGTCGGCCGCAAGCAGATCAAGTGGATCTACCTCGGCATGGCGCTCGGTTTCCTGCCGTTCCTGCTGGTCTACATCGTCCCCTGGCTGGTGGTCGGATCGGTGAAGCCGATCTATTCGACGATCTCGATACTTCCACTGGCGCTGATTCCGCTGGCGTTCGCGGTCTCGATCCTCAAGTACAAGCTGTGGGACGTCGAAGTGGTGATCAAGGAGATCCTGGCGTACTCGGTCACCTTCATCTTCGGCATGGTGGCGTTCTCCACGGTCAACCTCGTGCTGTCGCACGTGATCGAGGAGCGATCGGCGCTCGAGCGCAACTTCCTCGCGTTCGCATCGGGCCTGGCGATCGCGGGCGTGTTGATTCCCGTCAAGGGGCGGATTGAATCCGTCATCGAGATGCTGGTCTATCGCGAAAGTTATCGGCATCGACGCGCGATCGTCGACTTCGCGCAGCAGCTCGCGACGTTCCGCGACGTTCACGAGCTGATCTCGATGATGCGCGACCGCCTCAGCGCGGCGCTCGACATCGACAAGATGAATCTCTTCACGCGCGAAGGCTCGACGCTCGTGATCTACGAAGAGGAAGAGCGATTACCGCGCCGCGCGACCATCGCCGATTTCGGGGCGATGCCGGAAGAAGGCCCGCTCGTCCTCACTGAGCCGCGTCTGCCCGGACTCAGCGACCTGCCATGGCAGCTCTTGCGCGGAGGATATCGATACGTTCTGCCGCTGCCGAATCGCGGCGAGCTGCAGGGTCTTCTGTTGTTAGGCCAAAAGCGCGGCGAGGAGCCGATGTCGCGCGACGACATTCATCTTCTGGAGTCGCTCACCGCGCCGCTTGCGCTGGCGATCGAGAACGCACGGTTGTACGGCCGTTTGCGGCGGCAGCTCGACGAGATCCGCGCTCTCAAGGAGTACAACGAGAACATCATCGAGTCGTCGTCATCCGCCATCGCGGTCGTTGCGCGCGACGGAACAGTTCTGACCGCCAATCGCGCGTTCTGGGATCTCGTCGGCGGCGAAGGTCTCGACGAGGCGATCGAATCGCTCTTTCCGCCCTACAACGAATTGTTGCAATCGAATGCGCGCTCCCTCGAGACGCAATTCATCAATCGGCACGGCGTCGAAAAGGAAGTGACCGTCACTTCGAGTCCGCTCAATGCCGCCGACGTCGCCGACGGCGCGCGCGTGCTCGTGATCGGCGACATCACCGAACGCGTTCGCCTCAAACGCGAGCTGCAGGACAAGGAGCGTCTGGCGTCGCTCGGCCTTCTGGCCGCCGGCGTGGCGCATGAAGTCAACACGCCGCTGACCGGCATCTCATCGTACGCCCAGCTCCTGCTGCAGGAAATGGCGCCGAACGACCCGAAGTACGGACTGTTGAAGAAAATGGAGCAGCAGTCTTTTCGCGCGTCGAACCTGGTCAATAATCTGCTCGACCTGATCGCGAATCGGCCGAGGACGCGGGAGACGGTGAGCATACCGGCGCTGATTACGTCCACGGTTGCGCTCCACGAAGATCTATTGAAGCCAAAACAGATCTCGGTTCATGTGAACGGGATACCGGAAACCCATGTCCGCGGGAACTTTCACGAGCTGCAGCAGGTTCTGACCAACGTCCTCCTCAACGCTCGCGATGCGGTCAGTGAGCGCGGGAACATCTGGATCACCGCCAAAGAGATTGGAGCGCGGGTGGAAATCAAGGTGAAAGACGACGGCAAAGGCATTCCGCCGGACCTGCTGGGCCGGATCTTCGAGCCGCTCGTCACGACCAAGCGCGGACGCGGCGGAACAGGACTCGGCCTCGCCATCACGCGGCGGATTCTTCACGCCGCCGAGGGCGAG
>QHVX01000240.1 GCA_003222375.1 Acidobacteriota bacterium | reverse complement strand
AGCTCGAAACGGTCGGGGACCGTCATCGTGAACTGTCCCTTGCCCTCGAAGACGAGGCCGGTCGTACGTCCGTCGACGGGTTGCATCAAATGAACAGTGCCGGACGAGAGGATCCACTTGGCTGTATCGCGAACGATTGTCAGAGGCTGCGAGACCGCAATCTCCTGCGTCGTGTATTGCCAATGCTTCAGGTTGTCGTAATCGGAAGCCGCTCTGGCCGGATCGAAGGCAGCACGGCTTTCAACGGCGGCGGCGAAGAGACAAACAGCAACGGCGACGACTAACGGCACGCGTTGCATGGACCTCCCGTGGAAAAATGGATTTGAAAGCGATCAAGAATCTAACACAGTCTGCTAGGGCGACGCGCTCCACGGCGGCACGACGCCGTTCATTCGCGCGTAGGCGATCGACTGGCCGAGGTGTTCGTGGAGATGGAAAAGCGCGAACATGAATGCTTCGCGCTCGGTCGAATCGTTGCCGAACATCTTGATCGGTTTGTCGAGATCGGCATCGCTGGTAGTCAAAATCGCCATCCGCAAATGTTGGAACGACTTCTTCAGCTCGGCCAGCACCCGTTCTTTATCCTGGATCCGTTCGAACGCGCGCTCGTCGTACACCGGAGCTTTGACGCCGACGAAGGTTGCGCCGTAGTAGTTGCCGCCCGCGATGTGCATGAAGACCTCGCTCACCGATCGCACGCCCGACGCGGGCCGCCAGGTGTATTTGTCCGCCGGCATGGCCGCCGCCAGATCTGTAATTTTCTTCTGCATGTCGTCGAGGTCGCGGAGAAGCTCTGCGCGGAACCCACGGGCGGGCGGCACGGTGGTCGGATTCTGTAACGCCGCCAGCAGGGTCATGGCACCGATGAGCGTTCGCATGCGCGTTTGAGCGTACTACACTAGTCAGCCGAATGGATTTCCGTCTTACCGAAGAACAAATTCAGATCAAGCAGACCGTCAAAGATTTTGCCGAGAGCGAAATCAAGCCGCACGTCATGGAGTGGGACGAGGCGCAGACGTTTCCGACCGACGTCGTCAAAAAGCTCGGCGAGCTCGGGATGCTCGGCGCGATCTTTCCGGAGCAGTACGGAGGCGCGGGGCTGTCGTATGTCGACTACGTCAACATCATCGAGGAGCTCGGCGTCGTCGACAGCGGCATCGGATTGACCGTCGCCGCGCACAATTCTTTGTGCACCGGTCACATTTATCTCGCCGGCGGCGAAGAGCAGAAAAAGAAATGGTTGCCGAAGCTGACGTCGGGCGAATGGATCGGCGCATGGGGCCTGACCGAACCGGGATCTGGCAGCGATGCCGCCGGTATGCGCACGACTGCAGTCAAAGATGGCAACGACTGGATTCTCAACGGCACAAAGAACTTCATCACGAACGCCTCGCACGCCGATATCTCGGTCGTCATCGTGGTCACGGATCGAAACGATCAGAAGCGCGGCATGACCGCGTTTGCGGTCGAGATGGATCGCAAAGGGATTCATCCCGGAAAGAAAGAGAACAAGCTGGGGATGCGCGCATCGGACACCGCGGAGCTGGTCATGGAAGACTGCCGCGTCCCGGCCTCCAGCGTGCTGGGGAAGATCGGCGATGGATTTGTCGACGCGCTCCGCGTGCTCGATGGCGGACGCATTTCGATCGGCGCGCTGGCGGTCGGCATCGCCCGTGGCGCGTACGAAGCGGCGCGCGACTACGCGAAGCAGCGCAACGCTTTCGGCCGTCCGATTGCCGATTTTCAGGCAATCCAATTCATGCTCGCCGACATGGCCACGGAGATCGAGGCGGCCCGCCTGCTCTGCTATCGCGCCGCGATCCTCAAGGACAACGGCGAACGGGTGACGCAGGCCTCGGCGATGGCGAAGCTGTACGCGTCCGAGGTGGCGGTGCGCTGCACGGAAAAGGGAGTGCAGATTTTCGGCGGCTATGGCTTCATCAAAGATTTCCCGGCCGAAAAGTATTACCGCGACGTGAAACTGTGCACGATCGGGGAAGGAACCTCGGAAATACAGAGGATGGTCATTGCGCGACATCTTTTGTCCGAGGGATGAGGGCAGAGGGATGACGGATGAAGTGGCAGGCGGAGTCCGCGCCGGCGACTACCGCTCCCTCGCCAAAGCCATCTCTCTAGTCGAGCGCGCCGATCCATCCGCTGAAAAACTGCTTGCGGAACTTTACCCATCCACTGGAAAAGCCCGCATCGTCGGCATCACTGGTTCGCCTGGCGCGGGAAAATCGACGCTGGTCGCAGCGCTTGCGAAGTTTTATCGGCGGCAGGACAAGCGGCTCGGAATTGTCGCTGTCGATCCGACCTCTCCCTTCAGCGGCGGCGCAATTCTCGGCGATCGCATTCGGATGGCGGAGCTGTACACCGATCGCGGCGTTTTCATCCGCTCGATGGCAACCCGCGGTTTCATGGGCGGGCTCGCCAAAGCGACGAACGATGTCGTCGATCTCCTCGACGCCGCCGGCTTCGACATCGTCCTCGTCGAAACCGTCGGCGTTGGCCAGGACGAAATCGAGGTCATTCGCACCGTACAGACGAACGTTGTCGTGCTCGTCCCGGGGATGGGCGACGACATTCAGGCGATCAAGGCCGGCATCATGGAGATCGGCGACGTTTTCGTAGTCAACAAGGCCGACCGACCGGGAGCCGATAAAACCGTCACCGAAGTCACCATGATGATGGGACTCGTCGAGGAGCACGGCGACTGGATGCCGCCGATCGTGAAGACGGTGGCGTCGCGTGGCGAAGGGATTGCCGAGCTCGACGACGCCATCCGCAAGCACTTTGAATATCTCTCGACGTCGGGCGAGCTCGATCGGCGCAATCGCGAGCGCGTGCGGATCCGCATCAATACTCTGCTGAAGGAAAAGTTCATGGGCCGCCTCATCGGCGAGACCCTCACCGAGGCGGACTACGAAAAGCTGCTGGAGGATGTCCTTCGCAAGCGCAGCAACCCGCATGACGCAGCGGAAGATGTCCTTCGCCGTGTAAACTTTTAGGCATGATCCCAAAACAGAGAAGCTCGCCTGTGCGGCCGATCCTGTGGATATTTGCGATCGTCGTGGCGGTCGGCGGTTTCATCGCCTTCAAGTTCGGCTTGCCGATGATGATCGACAAGCAGGCCGATCGTGAGCTGCTGAAGACACCGGCGTATCAACAAATTGCGAAGTGGGAGCCTGAGGCGTATGCGCAGATGAAGGCGTCGATGATCGGGTCGATGCAGAACCATGAACCGCCCGAGGTCGCGCAGGGACGCGTGCGCAAAGTCGTCGAGGGGCTCGCGAAGAAATACATGAAAACCGCGGACGACGCGGCGCTGGTGGAGTACATCAAAGTGACGGCCGAGGAAATCAAGCAGGTCGCGGACAAAGATGCCAATGTCGCATTCGACATGCTTTTCAGCAGTCAGATGAACATTGACATCACCAAGTATGTCGATGCGCAGACGCAGAGGCGCGATCAGGAAGCGCTGGCCGAGGTCATTCGCAGCGGCGTCGCCAAAGAGGCCGGCCCGCAGGACGATCAGCGCGCCATGCAGCTTTTGCGCGGGGTCGTCAATGAGATGCACCGCGATTACGGAACCGACGCCGACCTCGCGTTCAATCCGCAGCAGACGACCAACAAATCGCGATCGGTCCAGATGGCGCTGCAGTTCTACGACCGCGTGTTGACGTTGCGCAGCGATCAGGCCGCGAAAGTCCTGCGCCTGCTTTTCGCGAAGGCCTGATGAAGTTCTCGCGCGACTGGCTGCAGGATTACATCGATCTGGCCGGCCTTTCCGATGAAGACCT
>QHVX01000239.1 GCA_003222375.1 Acidobacteriota bacterium | reverse complement strand
GAAATCGCCGATCAGCTCCTTGGCGACCGTGAATCGATTGCGCGGACGAAAATCTTCGGCGGCCATGCTGCCCGACGCGTCGAGCGCGACGACGATGTCGATGCCGTAGCGATCGTTGCTGGCCATGCGGATGACGCGCTGCGGCCGCGCCAGCGCGATGATCATCATCATCGCCGCCAGGCACTCCAGGACGAACGGCAGCCCCGCCAGCCGCGCGCGGACGGGCAGCTTCGGCGAAACGAGCGACAGCGACGAAATCGTGAACGCGCCGAAGCGGCGGCGGCGATCGCGAATGAGAAGCACGATGCGCGCGATCACGATCAGCGCCGCCAGCAGCCACAGCGGAGAGGCAAAACGCGTCATCATGCCACCCACTTCTGCCTTCTGCCCTCTGCCTTCTGCCTTCTCATGCGGCGACCGCCTCGGCCACCGGCTCTTCCGGAATCAACTCCAGCGCCCGCATCTTGAGCGCGCGGAAATCGCCGGCTTGTGCGCCCCACGGCGAGAATTTTTCGAGATCGCCCTGACGAAGGACCTCCGCCACCGTCACCGAATGATTCCGATCCAACACCTCGGTCGTCGTCAATGTCGTGACAGCCAGGTACTCGCGGACGGCGTCCGCGAGCTGTGACCACGTCCGCGCGTGCGTGACCGCGTCGCGGAACCGCTCGGCGGGCGGCGCTGCCGGCTGGGCGATCGCCTCCGGCTGATCGAGAAGCGCCACCGCGGTCCACGCGCCGATCGCCATCAGCGCGGCGATCGCGATCAGCACGAACGGAAGATTCGGATACGGTTCAGCGATGGGCGGTTTGAGCGGCGCGGGCGTGAGATTGTCTTTCGGTCTCAGGACGGAGCGGATGGGGACTGTTAGACCCTGAAATGGGACGTCCCCCACTGTCCCGCTGATCGTGAACGGCTTCGGCTCGAATGTGCGGATCACGACCCGCTTGCCCTGCTCTGAAACGATCTCGTAATGCTCCGATCGGTCGAGCACGACCGGTTTCTGGAAATCGATGGTGATGCGATCGCCGACCGTCGGTGCGGGCGGGCGGAAGGTTGCCGTGACGAAAAGGAAAAACGCGATCATCGCGACATCCGCCTGACGCGTTCACGGAAAAACCGCAAGAGCTCGCGATCGTACGGCATGGCCGTCGAGATCGAGAGCGCATCGACCCCGGCGGCGCGCCATCGCCGGACGTTGTGCTGTTGGCGCTGCATCGCACGCCGCGTCACGTCGGCCGAACGCAGATCGATGAGGCGCATCCGGCCGCTTTCGGCGTCCACGACCCGCGCCATCGCGCCGGAAGGAAATCGCTCTTCGCGCGGATCGCTGACCGCGACGGCAATGACGTCGTGGCGGCGATTGAGCCGTTTCATCGTCCGTTCGAAATTGAGGTTGAGGTAATCGGAGACGACGAGGATGACGGCCCGCTTCGTGCTCACACGCTCGAGATAAAGCGCGGCGCGATCGAAATCGGCGGTGCCGCTGCAACCGCGCATCGCGGCATCGACGGCCGAATGCACGATGACCTGCGCGTGCGCTCTGCCACGTCGTGCCGGAATGAAGCGCTGCACGTTCTCCGAGAAGAGCAGCAGACCAACGCGGTCCATATTCTCGACCGCCGAGAATGCGAACACGGCCGCCAGCTCGGCGGCGATGTCGCATTTGCGCCAGTCGACCGATCCGAAGGCCATCGACGCCGAAGCGTCGACCGCGATGATGACCGTCAGATCGCGCTCCTCGATGAACTCCTTTACGTGCGGCGTGCCGGTGCGCGCGGTCACGTTCCAATCGATCGTGCGGATGTCATCGCCGGGCTGATATTCGCGGACCTGTGAAAACTCGATTCCGCGACCGTGAAATGCCGAGTGGTAGTCGCCCGCGAAACCGGCGCGGATCAGACGCGACGAAAGAATCTCGAGGTCGCGAACCCGCCTGGCGACCGGCGCCTGAAATTGAGGTTGCTGTCGGCGAAGAAGTCTCACGGGACGGGGACGGCGCCGAGGATTTGATCGATGATGCGTTCGGGCGTCATCTGCTCGGCGGCAGCTTCGTAGCTGAGGACCAGGCGATGCCGCAGCACATCGTGCGCGACCGCTTTGACATCCTCCGGGATCACATAGGCGCGGCCGAGAATGAAGGCGTGGCCCTTCGCGACGTGCGCCAGTGCCAGCGTCGCGCGGGGCGAGGCGCCGAACGCGATGTGCTGCGCGAGCGAGGGCAGTCGAACGTCGGCGGGTTTTCGCGTGGCGGTCGCGATCTGCACGATGTAGCGGCTGATTTTTTCGTCGACGTGGACCGCGGCCGCCAGATGCGCGATCTGACGGACCTCGTTCAGATGCAAAACGCGCCGGACCGATGGCGTCTCAGCGGTTGGATCGAGATAGAGCGCCAGGATGCGCATCTCCTCTTCGGCGCTCGGGTAGTCGACCTTCAGCTTCATCACGAATCGATCGACTTGCGCTTCCGGCAGTGCGTACGTGCCTTCGTGCTCGATCGGATTCTGCGTCGCGATCACGACGAACGGATCGGGCAGTGCGTACGATGTGTCGCCAATCGTCACCTGGCGCTCCTGCATTGCTTCCAGCAGCGCGCTTTGCACTTTCGCGGGCGCGCGGTTGATCTCATCGCCGAGGATGAGGTTCGCGAAGATGGGTCCGAGGCGAGCGTTGAATGTGCGGCCGGCGGGATCGAAGATCATCGTGCCGGTGATGTCGGCGGGAAGAAGATCGGGCGTGAATTGAATGCGCTTGAACGATCCCTCGATCGCGGCTGCCACCGTCTTCACGAGCAGCGTCTTCGCGAGTCCCGGAAGTCCCTCGACAAGAACGTGGCCGCGGATGAGCAGCGCGATCACGAGGCGGTCGACGATCTTCTGCTGTCCGACGACGACACGGCCGATTTCCGAGCGGAGGCGCGCGATCGTTTCGTGGGCGGTCGCGATCTGATTGTTGATCGTGGTCTGGTCCATTGCCCTTAAGTCTAAACTGCCGCTGGTGATACCAAAAAAGAAATGGGGCCAAAACTTCCTGCGCAATCGGGGCGCGGTCGACAAAATTGTCAACGCCATCGAGCCGCAGCCGGGGGAAGTCATCCTCGAGATCGGTCCCGGCGAAGGTGTTCTCACCGAGAAGCTCGTCGAGCTGGGCGAGGTGACGGCGATCGAGATCGACCCCCATCTGGCGGCCAGGCTTCGCCAGAAATTCGGCGACATCATCGTGAACGCCGACGCGCTCGAGGTTCCCCTCCCCTCCCGCCCCTTCCGCGCGGTCGGCAACCTTCCCTACAACGTCGGCACGCCGATTCTGCGGCGCGTGATCGCCGATCCGAATTTTCGCCGCGCGGTGTTCATGCTGCAGAAGGAAGTCGCCGATCGGCTCGTCGCGAAACCGCGCGACGAGCAGTACGGCTTCCTGACGCTTTATCGGGAGCTCTTCGCGAGCGCGCGCATCCTGATGAAACTCGATCCGGGATCGTTTCATCCGGCGCCGAAAGTCCGCAGCGCGGTCGTCGTTCTCGATCCCGATCGCAAACCGTTCGCATCGGATGCATTCATCGATCTGATCAGCGCGGCCTTCCGCATGCGGAGAAAGAAACTAGTCAACAACTTGACTACATATCCAAGGGAAGATGTATTGACGGCGCTGGAGCGAGCGAACATCGACGAAGGCACTCGCGCGGAAGAGCTGAGCCTCGATGATTTCGCGCGGCTCTTTAACTCCCTACGTTAAAATACCGGGCCCACTTCAGGAGGCCCAACGCATGTCCCGAATCCTCACTCTCGCCGCTCTGGCTGCGCTTCTCGCACTTCCAGCAGTCGCGGCGACGCCGTGCAACCTCACGATGTCGATGAGCTGCGCCAACGGAACGTGTACCGCCCTCACGACGAATAGCGGCGCAACAATGTG
>QHVX01000238.1 GCA_003222375.1 Acidobacteriota bacterium | reverse complement strand
CGCGACGAGATCAACCGCATCATCGTGGAGGAATTGACCTACGGCGTCTTCAAGCCCGAGGCCGTCGCGTACTTTCAGGGAGTCATGCAGCGGATGAAAGACGCCGGCTGCGACGCCGTGGTCCTCGGCTGCACCGAGATCCCGCTGATCATGAACGACGCGAACTCGCCGCTGCCGACGCTCGATTCGACGCGCCTGCTCGCGCGGGCCGCGCTAGCGAATGCTCATCTGCGGCACTGACAGCCAGAAGCCGGCCGGATACTGTACGTAGCCGTCGATGTTGCTGCGCATGACCGCGACGTTGTTCTGCATGTAGAGCGAGATGTACGGTAGATCCTCCTGGACGGTTTTCTGGATCTCGGCGTAAACCGGCCTGCGCCTGGCCCGATCGAACGTCGAGCGCCCCTGCAGAACCAACTGATCGACTTTCGGATTGTTGTAGTAGCCGCGATTCTGTCCGTCGGGCGGAATGTTCTTCGAATAGAAAATCACGTAGTAGAAATCGGGATCGGCGATGCCGTTGCGGCTCAGCGAATACATCTGAAAGTTGCCCTTCCCGATATCCGCGAAGAACGTCGACATCTCATTCGACTGGATCTGCATGTTGATGCCGACCTGCTTGAGCATCTGCTGGATCACCTGCGCGCGCGAATTGGCCTCGGCGTCCTGCGACGTCTTGAACGTGAACGAGAATCCGTTCGGATAGCCGGCCTGCGCCAGCAGTTGCTTGGCCTTGGTTGGATCGTACGGATAGGACGGCAGACTTTCGACGCGCGCCCAATGGCCTTTTGCGAACATCGTGTCGGCCGGCTCGGCGTATCCGCGCTGAATGTCGCGAATGATCCGCTCGCGATCGATCGCGTGGTGAATGGCTCGGCGCACTGCGACCTTCGACAGGATCGGATCGCGCACGTTGATGGCGATGTACTGGTAGACCGACCCGGAGCTTTTCACGACCTTGAAATCTGAATTCTTGTCGAACTCTGCAACGTTCTCGAACGGGATCTCGTTCACTTCGAAGTTGATGCTGCCGCGCCGCATCTCCAGCACGCGCGTCGTCGCATCGGGAACGATCCTCACGACGACGTGCTTGATCTTCGGCGCGCCGCCGTGCCACTGATCAAAGGCTTCCAGCACGATGCGATCGTCGGCCCGGAAATCGACGACTTTGTAAGGCCCGGCGCCGATCGGCTTCGTCTTGTAGATGTTGGTGTCGGCGCCCGTCGGCAGAATTCCCACCGTGAGGTTGTCGAAGATTCCGGGATTCGGTTCTTTCAACTTGAAGATGATGGTGTGATCGTCGGGCGCCTCGATGTGATCGACAGCCGCGTATCCCGATCGCTTCGACGTCACGAAATTCGGATTCATCATCGAGTCGTAGGTCCATTTGACGTCGGCGGCCTTGACCGGCTGTCCGTTCTGAAACTTCGCGTTTGCATTCAGGTGAAAAACGATCGTCTTGTCGTCGGGCGTTTCCCATTTCTCGGCGACATCCGGCGCGTAATCGAAGTTGGGAGTGACCTTGATCAAGCCGCTGTGAATCAGATCGAACATCCGTCCCGAGGCGTTGTCGGCGCCGACGCGCGAATCGAGATTCGTCGGCGAGGACATCAACGCGATGACGAGCGTGTCCTTCGAAGTTCCGCCCCCGCCGCCGCCCGCTTTTTTCTCTCCGCCACAGCCGCCGAGAGAAACGATCAGAATGAGAACGAGCAAGTGACGAAATCTCATGCGGTACTCCTAACGCCTGACGCCTGACGCCTATCAAGTATGATGCCGGTCTGATGCGTCGCCTCGTGTTGGTTGTGGTGTGTTCGCTTTTTCTGCCCGCGCCCCGCGCCGCGGGGTCGCAGCAAAAAGTCATCGTCCTGGGATTCGACGGCGTCGACGCGAAGTACACCGAGCGGTGGATGAACGAGGGAAAGCTGCCGAACCTCGCGCGACTGCGCGCCATGGGGACCTTTCGCCCCCTCCGCCCGACCCTCCCGGCCCAGACGCCGGTGTCGTGGTCGACATTTTCGACGGGTATCGATCCCGGGCGCACCGGCATTTTTGATTTTCTGCGCCGCGATCCGAAGACGTATCTGCCGTTGTTCGCGGCCTTCGACGAAACGAAAGAGCCGTTGTTCCTCGGCGAGAAAAATGCGCCGGCAGCCGCAGGAATAGTACTGATTATCGTAACATTAATCGCACTCATTTTCCGACGCGCCACACGCGTTGTGTTTCTCGCCATCGCGGTTGCCGCGGCGACCGCGACTTTTTTCGCGATCAAGAAATACATTCCGGTAAGCCGTCCCGGCGTCGTGAATCGCCGTCAGGGAATCCCGTTCTGGGAAGTTGCTGCCAGCGCCGGCAAGAAGGCGAGAGTGGTGCACATCCCGGTCACCTTTCCGGCGCACGATTTTCCCTCAGGCGAGATGCTCTCCGGCCTGGGCGTTCCCGACATGTCGGGCCGCGTCGGCAAGCCGTTCTACTTCACCTCCGAGCTCGACTTTCGTCGCGCCGGATCTTCGAATGAGTTTTCGATCGACGTCGTACAGCTCGAAGACAACAAAGGCGTGATCCATGCGCGCATTCAGGGGCCGCCTAACAAGCTCTTCGGCAATCCGCCCTACATCTCGATCCCGATGACGATCACCGTCGCGAACGATCGCAATTCGATCGAAATCGAGGTCAGTGGCCAGAGACTGACGCTGCGGCCGGGCGAGTGGAGTGGCTGGACCGAATTCATTTTCCCGTTCAACGCCTTGATACAGTTGCACGGCGTCAGCCGGTTTCATCTGATCGCGTCGCAGCCGGAGGTCAAGCTATATTTGTCGCCGATCAACTTCGATCCGCGCAAGCTGCCTCCCGGGTTCAAGATCTCGACGCCGGCGCGCTGGGCGCCGCAGCTCGCCAGGGAATTCGGCCTGTACAAAACGCTCGGATGGCAGATCGACACCTGGGCGATTTCCGAAGGGTTCGCGACAGAGCAGATGTTCTGGGATGACATGAACTGGACGGTGGCGCAGGACCGCAAGATGTTCGACGCCTTTCTGAATGGCGACGACGATTTGCTGGTGCACCAGTTCGAGTTTCCCGACCGTGTCGGCCACGTCTTCTGGCGCATCATCGATCCACAACATCCCGCCTACAACGCATCGCTCGTTCCGAAGTGGGGCGATGCGCTGCTGCGCGCATACCAGTTGATGGACGCGATCGCCGGCGATGCTATGCGAGCGGCCGACGCGCATCATGCCGCGCTCATCGTCCTGTCCGACCACGGCTTCGCATCGTTTCGGAAATCCGTCAATTACAACACCTGGCTGGTGATGAACGGCTATCTGAGCGTCAAAACCGGCGTGCAGGTGAAAGCGCGCAACGTCGAGATGCTCTTCGATCAGGGCCAGTTCTGGGAGAACGTCGACTGGTCGAAAACGCGCGCCTATGCCATGGGACTCGGCGAGGTGTACGTCAACTTGAAAGGACGCGAGGCGCAGGGAATCGTGGAACCAGGCGCAGAGTACGACGCGGTAAAGACGGAGCTGAAGCAGAAACTTCTGACGATGGTCGATCCCGTCACCGGCGAGCATCCCGTGCGGCGCGTGATCGCGCGCGAGGAAGCGTATCGGCAGTTCGACCCGAACATGATTCCCGACCTTTTTGTCACGAACAACGACGGCTACCGCGTGTCGTGGCAGACATCGTTAGGCGGAATTCCCAAGGATCTCATCGAGCCCAACAAACAGGTGTGGAGCGGCGATCACTGCTCGGTCGATCCGGAGATCGTCCGCGGAATCTTCTTCTACAATCGCAAACTGGCGACCGACCGCGCACCCTACATCGCGGACATTTATCCGACCGTCCTGGGATTGTTAGGCGTGAAGGCGCCGTATCAGCTCGACGGCGTCGATCTTCGATGACATGGACTACAAGATTCTCCTCAGCAAAGTCGAGAAAACGCTGGCGCAGATCGAAAGCGCCGCCGATCGACGTCTGACCATCGAGCAGATCGCCCACACGATCGCGACCAACTTTCGCGAGGAGCTCGGCATCACCGGCGGCCGCATTTACGAAGACACCGGCGAGGACACGTACGCGCTGGTGGCACGATTTGGCGCCTCCAAGGATGGAGCGCTCGGCATCTCGATTCCGAAGAATTACAAGCCGCTCGAGCTGGCGCTCGAGAACGGCGTGGTCGTCATGGACCGCGATGATCCGGGCGTCGACCGCGAGCTCGAGGAGCGTCTCGGGACGAAGCGTTTCGCAGCCGTGGCCGCCGGCGACGACAACCAGCACGTCCTCGGCTTCGACGTCTCGCCGGAACTGAGTCGCGACGACATTCTC
>QHVX01000237.1 GCA_003222375.1 Acidobacteriota bacterium | reverse complement strand
CGTGGATTCTGTTCGACACGTACGATGAGCGCCGTCTCGGCGGCACGGGACGCCGCTTCGACTGGTCGCTGCTCACCAGCTACGATCGTTCCAAGCCGTTTTTTCTCTCGGGCGGGATTACACCGGACAATGTCGCGGCCGCGATCTCGCTCGTGCGTCCGGACGCCATCGATCTGTCGAGCGGCGTGGAGTCGGAGCCAGGAATAAAAGATCACAATAAAGTTGCACGATTATTTGAACGAGTGAGGCGCGAGTGAGAGCGCTGCCCGATCGCCGCGGCTACTTCGGCGAGTTCGGCGGAAAGTATGTTCCCGAAACGCTGATGGCGGCGCTCGACGAATTCGAGCGCGCGTATCGGAAAGTATCGCGCGACCGCGCATTTCGTCGCGAGTACGAATCGATTCTCGCGAACTACGTCGGGCGTCCGACCGCCCTCACCGAAGCGCCGAAGTTCGCGGCGCTGTGCGGCGACTTCCGACTCTTTCTGAAGCGCGAAGACCTCAATCACACCGGCGCGCACAAGATCAACAACGCCATCGGGCAGGCGCTGATCGCAAAGCGGATGAAGAAGGAGCGCATCATCGCCGAAACCGGGGCAGGCCAGCACGGCGTCGCCACCGCGACCGCCTGCGCACTCCTGGGCATGCGGTGCGTGATCTACATGGGCGAGGTCGACATGGCCCGCCAGGAGCTCAACGTCTTCCGCATGCGCTTGTTAGGCGCGGAAGTCGTGCCGGTCTCCAGCGGCAGCCGCACGCTGAAGGACGCCATTAACGAAGCGCTGCGCGACTGGGTCACCAACGTCCGCACCACGCACTACATCCTGGGCTCCGTCCTGGGGCCGCATCCGTTTCCGATGATCGTCCGCGATTTTCAATCGGTGATCGGACGCGAGGCCCTCGATCAGATCCGCAGGCGGACGCGGTCGCTGCCTGACGTCGCAATCGCCTGCGTGGGCGGCGGATCGAATTCCATCGGACTCTTCTTCGACATGCTGCGGCACAAATCGATCCGGTTGATCGGCGTGGAGGCCGGCGGCCGCGGTCCGAGCCTGGGTCAGCACGCCGCGCGATTCAGCGGCGGCGCGTTAGGCGTGCTGCACGGCACGCGATCGATGATTCTGCAGGATGAATTCGGACAGATCGCCGAAACGCATTCGATCTCCGCGGGACTCGACTACCCATCGATCGGCCCGGAGCACGCCTACCTGCAACAGATCGGACGCATCGAATATCACGACTGCAGCGACGACCTCGCGCTCGAGGCGTTCCATCGTCTGAGCGAAACGGAGGGCATCATTCCGGCCCTTGAATCGGCACACGCTCTCGGATGGATGCTGCGCAATGGAGAGTCGATCAAGCACAGCGGGATCGTCGTCGTGAATTTGTCGGGCCGCGGCGACAAGGATGTGCCGCAAGTGATGGCGCGCGGAGACGCGCCGTCATCCTGAGCCGCGAAGACGGCGAAGGATCTCGCCGGTGAGATCCTTCGCTTCGCTCAGGATGACGCGCACCGCGAAGTTATTCAAGCGGCTACGAACAGAGCGCCGCTGCGGGCTGATTGCCTACATCACGTGCGGCGATCCTGATGTTCACACAACGATTCGCATCATCGCGGCGCTCGAGCGCGCCGGCGCCGACGCAATCGAGCTCGGAATTCCGTTTTCCGATCCGATCGCCGACGGTCCCGTCATCCAGGCAGCGTCGCAACGCGCGCTCGCAGGCGGAACGAAGATCGGCGACATCTTCGACATCGCCGAGCGCATCCGCGAGGAGAGCGAG
Organism: Acidobacteriota bacterium; assembly: GCA_003222375.1. Classification (GTDB taxonomy): domain Bacteria; phylum Acidobacteriota; class Thermoanaerobaculia; order Gp7-AA8; family Gp7-AA8; genus Gp7-AA10. The sequence continues at coordinate 2,582 of QHVX01000237.1, read as the reverse complement.
ATTCCGCTGATCGCGTTTTCGTATCTGAACCCGATTATGCGATATGGCCTCAAACGTTTTTCGGAGTCGGCGCGAAAATCTGGAATTGATTCAGTTCTGATCACCGATCTGCCGGCCGACGAGAAACTCTCGCTCGGCAAGCTCGGAATGATCTTCCTGCTTGCCCCGACCTCGACCGACGCGCGCATCGCGGCCGTCGATCGCGCCAGCGACGACTTCGTCTACTACGTCTCGACGACCGGCGTCACGGGCGCCCGCAAGGAGCTCGATCCCACTCTCCTCGAGCGGTTAGGCGAGGTGCGAAAGAAAGTGAAAAAGCCGCTGGCGGTTGGCTTCGGAATTTCGGAGCACGCCCATTACCAGACACTGCGCGATCGCTGCGATGCGATCGTCGTCGGAAGCGCCATCGTTCGCGCGATCGGAGATGGAGACGCGGCCGGCGCGCCCGATCGTGCCGCGAGCGTTGTCAGGCGCGTCTTAGGACGCTGATTCCGGAATCGGCATCGGCGGCATCTCGGGCGCCTGCGGAATCTCCACCGCCGCTATCTCCGCGACTTCGCGCTCCAGTTTGCTCTGCGCCTGACGCACGCGCGTCAGCATGCGACCGTAGAGCTCGCGGGCTTTCAGCTTGCGGCCGGTCCGAATGACGGCCTTCGAGCGCCTGCCGAAAACGGATACGACATTGACTCCGTAAATCGCGCGCAGCGCGGCCGCGATCAGAAACGGAGACGCCATCACAACCCACGGCATGAGAGCCCAGACGTTGCCGCTTTGGGTTGCGTTGAAGATCACCATTCCGAGAAAAAGAAAGAAACCGCCGATCAGACCGTTGAGGATCACGAACCAAACGCCGATTTCGCGGTGAATCGTCACGAACTGGACCTCTTCGAACAAGACGCGCTTTCGGATGACTTCGTAGTTTTCGCGCGACTCGACTTCCAGGCCTTCCGGCACTTCGAAGACGTCCTCACGGCCGAACGCGTGAGCGCTTCGGCCTAATCGTGTGCGGGTCGGGTTCATGGCAGCTTGCCCATGAAGGCCAGGACGCCAAAGACGATGTAGCCGATTCCGACGAGCGCCTCCAGGAATCCGAACGTTCCCGCAACCCGGATCCCGGCCGTCGGCCGGCCCTCAGCTTTCGCCTGTTTGAGGCCCTTGCGAGCGTAATAAATCGTCAACGCGCCGAAAGGCAGGCCGAGGAACATGAACATGAAAAGGAATCCGACGATCGCTGAAGTACGCGCCATGGAAGCGTAGTCTTTGAAGCGTGTGGTGGCGGGGCTGAGCGAGCCTTCCGTCCGCACGCGATCGAAGCAGCTCGGGCAATACGATCCTGTCCCGACGTTCATGTCGCACAGAGAGCAGATGTACAGGCCGCAGCGCTGACAACTCGTGACCGCCGTGTTGCGTTCGTGATTGGCGCACGCATTCGCGCCTTCCGGTCCGCTTTGCGCGACCTCGACGACCTGCAATTTCCGTTGCGGAGGATTGAACGCGCTCGCTTCGAATGTCAGTCCGCAATTTGGACAGATGATGGTGCCGCTGCTGCGCAAGTCATCGCCGAACAGAATTGCGCAACGCGGACACTCGGGACCTTCGTACGGCGCCGTTTTTCTGGCCGCGGTGGCCATGGCGCGTTATGCCCACATGACGACGCGGGTCCGCGCCATCATGTCGTGAAGCGTGGTCTTCTCTTTCGTGAAGAGCGCCGGAATGTAATCGACGATGTAGAGGAATCCGAGGAGCGCCCGTCCCACCGCGCGACCCCACGCCTGACCGCCGGTAAGTTCGGTGCCGTCGGGCGATACGACCTTGACCTTCATCGCCATCTTGCCGAGTGTCTGGCCACGTGACTTGAGCATCAGCGCTTCGTAGATCACCGCGATGATGCTCGGAATGATGAACCATAGATTGAATCCGGGCGGGACCTTGCCGCCTGCGGCCGCTGAAAACGCGATCGCGAAAACGAGGACCATGGTCGGGATCGAGATGATCAGGCCATCGAGAAACTGCGCCGCGAAGCGCCGGCCGATGCTCGCGAACTGCAGATTGGTGTGATCGACGCCCGATCGGACATCGAGCAACTGTTCGCCCTTGCAAGTCGCGCAGTATGGGCGTCCCTGAATGTCGACAAGGCAGTCCTTGCAGAAGGTGACACCGCAGCGCGAGCAGCGGCGAACGCCGACGGAAACGTCAACGTGATTGCGGCAAATCATGGTTCCCCCGAGTTGTTGTGATTGCCCGGATTTTAGCGCATTCTCGAAAAGAGGACGGCCGTCAGGTCGCGCACGAGGTTCTCGCCGCTTATGGACGCGTCGTCGATATCGAGCTTCTCCCGGTACGTCTTTGCTACCTCTTCCATGAGATCGTACCGTGCAGCGGGGGACATTTTTTGTGCGCGGAGACACAGCGCGAGCAGAAATTCGCGTTCTTCCAGGCTGACGCGGTGCCGGATCAGCCGCAGCGTTCGGGGGGTCCGGAGCGTGTTGAATTGCCGTTCAGCGCCGAGCTCGCCGCGATAGGCAAGCGGCTGTGACTCCCGAATGACGAGGGTATCGGCGAGAACGTCGCCCAACCGCTTC
>QHVX01000236.1 GCA_003222375.1 Acidobacteriota bacterium | reverse complement strand
GGCGATGCCGAGCTGCTGGACGCGCTCCATGACCGCCGAACCGAATCCGCCGGCCAGGGAACCTTCCTCGACCGTGACGATCTTCGAGCCCGGCTGGCAATAGCGTGCGATCAGCTCGTCGTCGAGCGGCTTGATGAATCGCGCGTTGATCACCGCGACGTTGATTCCATCCTTCGCGAGCAGCTCGGCGGCCTGCATCGCAGGCCACACTTCATTTCCGATTGCGAAAATCGCGGCGTCGCTACCGTCGCGCATCACTTCGCCTTTTCCAATCGGGAGCGACTCGAGCTCGGCATCCATTTGGACGCCCACGCCGTTGCCGCGCGGATAGCGCAGCGATGTCGGATGGCCGGTTTCCAACGCTGTCTTCAGCATGTGCCGCAATTCGTTCTCGTCCCTGGGCGACATGCAGATCATGTTCGGGAAAACGCGGAGATACGCCATGTCGTAGATGCCGTGGTGCGTTGGCCCATCGGCGCCGGCGATTCCGCCGCGGTCGAGCGCGAACACGACCGGCAGATCCATGATCGTGACGTCGTGAAAGACCTGGTCGAATGCGCGCTGCAGAAATGTGGAGTAGATCGCTGCAACCGGCTTCATGCCCTGCGTCGCCATCCCGCCCGAAAACGTTACGGCGTGTTCCTCAGCGATGCCGACGTCGAACATCCGATCGGGAAACACTTTCCCGAACTTGTCGAGGCCTGTTCCCTCCGGCATCGCGGCGGTGATCGCGACGATTTTCGGATCGCGCTTGGCGAGGTCGATCAGCGTTTCGGCGAACACGTTCGTGTACGTCGGCGGCGCCGGCTTGTCGGATTTCTTCACTTCGCCCGACACGATGTCGAACGGCGTCACACCGTGCGACCAGATCGGTTTGTTCTCGGCGGGCGTATAGCCCTTCCCCTTCTTCGTGATCACGTGCACGAGGATCGGGCCGTTGTAGTCCTTGTTCTCTTCGAAAAGGTCGATGAGCGCGTCGAGGTCATGACCGTCGTAGGGGCCGAGGTATTTGAAGCCCAGCTCTTCGAAAAGGGTACCAGGAACGATCATGTGCTTGAGGAGCTGCTCCATGTCGTGCGCGAATTCGTGCAGCTTGCCGCCGATGATCGGAATTCGATCCATCACGCCTTTGGCGAGATCCTTCGCTGAAACGTAGCGCTGGCCTTTGATGATCTGGTTCAGATAGCCGCTCATCGCGCCGACGTTCGTCGAGATCGACATGTCGTTGTCATTGAGCACGAGGAAGAGTTTTCGTTTGAGATGGCCGGCCTGATTCAGGCCTTCGAACGCCAGCCCGCCGGAGAGCGCGCCATCGCCGACGACCGCGACGACTCGGTAGTCCTCTTTGCGAAAGTCGCGCGCCACGGCGATGCCGAGCGCTGCGGAAATTGAGGTCGATGCGTGGCCGGCGTTGAAAACGTCGTATTCCGATTCTTCGCGCTTGCAGAACCCGGAGATCCCGTTGTGCTGCCGGATCGTGTGGAACCGATCGCGACGTCCGGTGATCAGCTTATGCGGATAGCTTTGATGGCCGGTGTCGAATACCAGTTGATCGCGCGGCGTGTCGAAAACGTAGTGCAGCGCCAGCGTGAGCTCGACGATGCCGAGGTTGCCACCGAAGTGGCCGCCGATCTGCGAGACGACCTCGATGATCCGGTCGCGGATCTCCTGCGCAAGCTGCGGAAGCTGGCTGCGATCGAGCTTGCGAACGTCAGCCGGAGTGTCGATGTGATCGAGTAGTCGCGTCATCAGCAGGTCAGGAGCGGCGTTCGCAAATGTAACGTGCGATCGGCGCCAGATAGTTCACCGGGCCGCCGATGATACCAGCGTTCTCCACGGCGACTTTCAGCAGCTCCTCAGCCCTTTTTCGCGCCGCGGCTGCTCCCATCAAGGCCGGATAGGTCAGCTTCCCCTGCGCCGCGTCCTTGCCGGCCGTCTTGCCAAGCTCCGCCGACGATTGCTCCTGGTCGAGTAGGTCGTCGACGATCTGAAACGCGAGACCGGCCGCCTCGCCGTATCGGCGCAAAGCCGTGAGCAGCTTTTCGGATGCGTTGGCCAGAAGGCCGCCGAGCAGCGCAGCCGCGGTGATGAGTTTCGCCGTTTTGTTCCGATGAATGAACTCGAGTTGGTCGAGCGTGCTGCCGCCTTCGAGATCGGCGACCTGACCGCCGATCATGCCTTTCGAATCGATCGCTTCGGCCACCATCGCGATGACTTTGGCATCACCAGCACGCGACAGCCATGAAAAAGCTTCGGTCAGCAGCGCATCGCCGACAAGGATTCCGATGGCTTCGCCGTAGACGACGTGGGTGGTCTTGCGACCACGCCGAAGATCGTCGTTGTCGAGCGCGGGAAGATCGTCGTGCACGAGCGAATAGGTGTGAATCAATTCGAGTGCCGCACAGGGACCGAGCAGAGGTTCGACAGCGGCGCCGCACGCTTCGGCGGCCGCGATGGCGAGAATCGGACGAATGCGTTTCCCTCCGCCTAACACGGCGTAGCGCATCGCCTCGTGGATAATCGCGGGCGGGGTGGCGGGCGGGGGGAGGTTTTCGTCGAGCGTGCGATCGACTTGCGCTCGCCGCGAAGCGAGGTACTCCTCGAGGGATAACGTCATCCTGAGCGGAGCGAAGGATCTCAAGATGCAAACGCTCTCGCAACTCGAGATCCTTCGCCGTCTCTGCGGCTCAGGATGACGCGAGAGCGCGTCACAGCCCTTCTTCCGTGGCCGCGTCCTCTTCCTCTTCGGGCTCGAAGGGCTCGACCACCGGCTGACCTTTCGAGTCGGCGAGGATCAATTCGATCTTCTTTTCGACCTCTTCCAGCTTCTGATTGCAGAAGCGCGACAGTCGAATTCCTTTCTCGAAGAGTTGCAGCGATTCATCGAGCGGAAGCTCTTCGCTCTCGAGTCGCTTCACGATCTCCTCGAGCTCCTGAAAGGCTTTTTCGAATTCACTCGATTTCGCGCGAGGCATAGTTGTCGGGCCAAACCGACTCGACGCCCATCGTCTTCGCGTCGACGGTGCATTCGAGACGTCCTTTCTTGAGTTGCACTTCGATCGGATCGCCGACCTGCACGACGGCGGAGTCGAGAATCGGCTTCCGTCGATTGCGCACGCGAGAGAAAGCGATCGCGTAACCGCGCGACAGAACCGACAGCGGCGAAACGGCGTTGAGCGTCGCGGCGAGAGCTTCCAGTTGCTGGCGTTCCCTAACGACGCGTGTCGGAAAACGCGCCAGCGGATCGCGCGCCGCAGTCAGTCTGGCGCGCAACGACCGCGCACGCGATTCGACGATGCGATACAGCGTTACGCGACGACGATTCAAGCGCTCTCGGCGCGCGATGACGCGGCTCTCGATGATGTGACGAATGCGGCGAATGTCGCTATCCACCTGCCTGCAGATCTCGCTCTTCGCACGAATCACGATCTCCGCGGCCGCTGACGGCGTCGGCGCGCGAAGATCGGCGACCAGATCGCAAATCGTGAAGTCGGTTTCGTGACCGACTCCTGAGATCGTGGGAATCGGGCAGGCTGCGATCGCGCGCGCCACAACTTCTTCATTGAATGGCCAGAGGTCCTCCAGCGATCCTCCGCCGCGGCAGATCAGCATCACGTCGTGCATTTGCCATCGCGACAGATGTCGGATGGCGGTCGCGATCTCGCGTGCGGCGGTGGCGCCCTGAACGCGAACGGGATAGATCTGCAGCGACAACCCGTCGAAGCGGCGGCCGAGGACGTGGAGGATGTCGCGGATCGCGGCGCCGGTGGTGCTGGTGACGATCGCGATGCGCTGCGGCAGCATCGGAATCGGCTTCTTGCGAGCCGCCTCGAACAGTCCCTCTTCTGACAATCGCTTCTTGAGCTGCTCGAATGCCAGTTGAAGCGCGCCGAGGCCAGCGGGCTCGGCTGCAACCGCATTGAGCTGAAATTCACCCTTCTGTTCGTAGATCGACAGGCGGCCGCGAACGATCAGCTGCAATCCGTTTTCGATTCGAAACCGCAGAAAGCGAGCATTCGAATCGAACAAGACGACGCGCATCTGCGAGCGGCCATCCTTGATCGAAAAATAAAGATGGCCAGCGCCGGAGCGCGTGAAATTCGAGACCTCGCCTTCGACGGCAATGTCGTTATAGCGAAACAGGTCGAGATTGATCTGACGGATCAGCTCGCCTACTTTCCATACGCGCTCCGGCACCGCGCGAGTGTACCAATATAGGCAAGCTGATTGCTCCACACTCTACAGCCGATAGACAGGCACAACTTAAAGGAGTTGGACAGATGAAAGCACACACGCTTTTGACAAAGGCAGCGGCCGGCCTCAGTGCGGTCGCCCTGACGCTCGCGATGGGCGCATGCTCGCACAGTCGAACCGTGACGGAAACGACGAGTCAGCAGACCGGTGAGATTCGCACCGAGCAAACTTCGCAGCAGCAGGCATCCTCGGGAGAAGTCCTCGGAACAGCCCCAGCGCCTTCCAATGCGCAGGGTGTGTCCGCTCCCAGCACGCCGGCGATCATTTCGGGTCCGGCAGCCGTCGACAACAGTGGACGCGTCTACACCAGCAGCTCCGTGGGCAGCGCCGGCAACGCTTCGAGCACCGGCCTGAACACAAACGTCAACATCATTCCGAAGCCGGCACAGTCGACCGTAGCAGTCACCACGAGCCCGGCCCCGGTCGTGACGGAGACGCAGACAGCGACAGTCGAGACCACTCCGATTCCTGCTCCGGAACCAGCGCCGGTTGTCGTTGAGACACCAGCGCCGGTTGTCGTTGAGACGCCAGCGCCGATGACCTCGAGCACGACGACGGAGACGACGACCACCACGACTGAAACGCAGACCACGCAGCACAAGCGTCTGCGCAAGGACTAATTTCTCCTACCTTCATCCTGAGCGAAGCGAAGGATCTCGTCCGCGAGATCCTTC
>QHVX01000008.1 GCA_003222375.1 Acidobacteriota bacterium | reverse complement strand
CGCCGAGGACTTTCGTGCCGAACCAGGCCAGCGCGGCATTGAAAGCGCCGGCACCGACGATCGTCATCAGCGAGAACGCGCGGAAGTTCATCTTGAACAGCCCGGCCGGGATCGAAATCAGATGTCGAATTCCTGGTAGCAGACGCGCGACGAAGATGCCGCCCGCGCCATAGGCGTCGAACCAGTGATCGGCGCCTTCGATTTTCTTTTTCGACAGAAGAACGAAGCGCCCGTAGCGCTCCACGAGCGGGCGGCCGAGTTTCCACGCGATCCAATAGCTCGCAGCCGAGCCGGCCCATGATCCAGCGGTGGCCGCGATCACGATTGCCGCGATGTTGAATCGTCCCTGTGAGGCCCAATATGCCGCCGGCGGGATGACGACCTCCGCCGGAATCGGCACCGCGGTGCTCTCGAAGAACATCATCACGAAGACGCCGAGGTATCCCCAGTCGAGGACGAACTGCATCCACACGGTCAGCAGGTGGTGGAGGCCGGATTCCATGGGACGGCGGATACGATCACATCACTGTGTGATTGACAACACGTGAAGCGCCGCCATAGGATCAATGGTAAGACCATTGATTCTCATGTCGGACCTGATTCCGCGCTTGTCGTCGGGAGAGATGCCGCGTGACCTCGCTGAGTATCTGCGGCCGCGCGTCGAGCGTCTCGGCTACCTCGGCGAGTTTTTTCAGTGCGCCGCGCATCAGCCCAGAGCCCTCCTGGCGTTCATGACCTTCACCGAAGAGTTGCGAAAAGCGTTGCCGGAAAACCTGACCGAAACCGTCGCGCTGTCGGTCTCCAATCTGATGAATAACGCCTACGAGCGTGTCCAGCACGAGCGTCTGTGCCTCAAGCTCGGACTCGAAAAAGAATGGATTCGTGAAGTCAACGCGCTCTCTCCATCGAACGCGAAAAGAATGACGGATGAGGAGCGTCGCGTGCAGAGTTTCGTGATCGCCGCCGTGAATCGCGACGGTCACGACTGCAAGTCGGAGTTCGAGTCGGTCATCGATGCCGTCGGTCATCAGCGAGCGATCGCGGTGCTGCTCCTCATCGGCCGCTACATGACGCACGCGCTGACGGTGAACTGTCTCGCGCTCCGTCCTCCCGTGGTTTCGCCGCTGGAGAACCAGTGAGCGAATTCCTCTGGTTGACCGAAGCGGATGTCGTGTCGGTCATGGACCTCGCCGATGCGATCCGTACGATCGAGGTCACTCTTCCGGCCGAGGCGCGAGGCGAAGCGAAAAATCTGGAGAAGACGGTCGTTGCGTGGGAAGGCGGAACCTTGCACGCCCTCGGCGGAATCGCTCACGGATCGGCGGCCACGAAGACATGGGCCCACACTGAAGGTGGCGCGACGCCGCTGCTTGTGCTCTACGACAGCGCGAACGGCGCGCTGAAAGCAGTCATCGAAGCCCTCGCCCTGGGACAGATTCGCACGGGCGCGATGTCCGGCGTCGCGACGCGGTGCCTGTCGCGGGCCGACGCGGATGTTGCCGCCATCATCGGTACCGGACGCCAGGCTCTTCCACAGGCGGCAGCGATTGCGGCTGTTCGTCCACTTAAGCAAATCAGAATCTGGGGTCGCAATGAGGAAAAGCGCCGCGCGGTCGCCACGCGCATTCGGGAGGAGTTGGGAATCGAGGCGATCGCGACCCGCACTGTCGAGGATGCGGTCAAAGACGCCATGGTGATCACGACGGCAACGCGGGCACGCGCACCGTTTCTCAATTCGCGGCCGGTTGCGGATGGGGCTCACATCAACGCGATTGGCGCCATCGTTCGAACCGGCGCCGAGCTGATGCCCGACCTCGTTGCTCGCTGTGGCCGCATCGTCGTCGACAGCGTCAGCCAGGCGCAGAAGTTGTCGCGAGAGCTCCAGTCAGTCGCGTGGGACCGCGTGCAGACGCTGTCGCGATTGCTTCTTGCTCCGGTTGCGCGCGACGCCGGCGAGATCACCCTGTTCAAATCGCTCGGTATTGGCGTTGCTGATCTCGCCCTCGCCAACGAGATCTATCGCCGCGCCGTCGAGGCGGGACTCGGACGACCACTGCCGCATCCGGAGAAAGTCTCGCCGCGACTGCGTGTCGGAACTTCGCCGCAGCGACGACGCGCGTACATGTTTGTCGATCAGAGCGGAATGCCGGCGCCGAAGCACAAGCCGCACGAGCCGGTCGTCATCGCGCGCGAGGAAATTGAAGCGGAAGTTGCGCGCCTTGCCAGCATCGCGCCGCCCGCGAATGGGCGTCGCATGTCGCTGATCGTGAATCCGAATGCCGGCGCCGGCAATGGTCTCGCGCCGGGAACGGCAGTCTCATTGTCGGTCCTGAAACCCGGCGAGCGCACCAAGCCGATCCGGCACAACGTGTCGCTGATGAACTTCTGCATTGGCGGCCGCGGCACGGCGATCGTCGACGGAAAGCGGATCCCCTTCTCGCAATACGATTATCAGCACGTCAACGATTCGAATGAGCTGCAGGTTCGATTGACCTACAGCAACTCGGCGCTGCTCGAGAAGCTCAACGTGCACGTCGTCGACGAAGAGCCCAAAGAGAACGCCGCGGAGGTTGCCGAAGACGACGACGAGCGTCAGCCGAATCCGTTCGGAACCCAGCGCCTGACCGAAGAAGGCGCTTACATCATGCCGTACGAGAAGTTGATCAATCCCGATGTCGTCCACATGGATGCTCTTCACTGGCCGTGGGTCAAAGTGAAAGAGCAGTTGGACAAGCTGGTCGCGTTAGGCAGCGCTTATGTTGGCCGCCGGCTCTATCTCCTGTACAACCCGGCGACCGGCCGCACAAATGGAACATCGCACACATTTTTCGCCACGATCTGTCTGCGACCTGCGAACATCGTCGACAAGCCGCATCGCCATACTGCATCGGCAATCAACTATTTCTTCAAAGGCAGCGGATCGAGCGTCATCGAAGGAAAACGCTACGAGTGGAAGGCCGGCGACTTGATGCTGACCGCGCCCGGATGGGCGATCCACAATCACGCGTCCCATGGCGAAGATGTCTATGAGCTGACGATTCAGGACAGCCCGCTACAGATCGCGATGGGATCGCTCTTGTGGCAGGAAGACCTCACCAGGCCGCCGCAGGTCCTCGGCACCACCGGCGGGTTCGCAACGAACCGCGCTACACAGGAGGTCACGCGGCGATGAAGCTCGATGCCACCTTCCTTCGCGGGTCGTACACGCCGGTGGTGACTCCGTTCCGCGATGGGAAAGTGGATCTCGAGCGATTCGCCTCTCTGATCGAATGGCAAGTCGGCGGCGGTTCTAACGGAATCGTTGCGGCCGGGACAACTGGTGAATCGACTAGTTTGTCACTGAAAGAGCGCGCCGATTTGTTCAAGACCGCAGTCGCGGCGAGCAGGAATCGCATTCCGATCGTCGCCGGAACGGGATCGGGTTCTTATGAGGAGACAGCCGAGCTTTCCGATGCCGCAGAAAAAGCGGGCGTCGACGCGCTTCTCGTCGTCACGCCGTATTACAGCCGACCGCCACAAGGCGGCCTTGTGGAGTATTTCGTAAAGATTGCAAAACGCACTGCGCTGCCGGTGCTCATCTATCACATTCCCGGCCGCGCAGCGGTGTCAGTGACGTCGCAAACGGTCGCGCAGATCGTCGAACAGTCGCCGAACGTTGTCGGGATCAAGCACGCCGTTCACGAGCTCGATCTCGTCAGTGAGCTTCTCGTCCGCCTGGGAAGCGATTTTCGAGTCTTCTGTGGATTGGAATCATTGAGCCTGCCCATGCTGGCGCTCGGCGCGGCCGGCGTCATGAACGCGGTCGGCAATCTCGATCCCAAGCGTGTCGTACAGTTGTGCGATGCCGCCTCGAGCGGAAAGTGGGACGAAGCTCGCCGGCTTCACTTCGAGCTGTTCGCTCTGTCGCAGGCGATTTTCCTCGACACGAATCCGATTCCGCTGAAGTACATGATGACGCGGCTCGGTCTGCTCGCTACGCCGGAAGTTCGGCTTCCGCTCGTGCCACTGAATTCCGGACGCGAAAAAGTACTCGACGATGTCCTCCGCAAGGCAGGCTTGCTTGACCACTGACACAATGACGGAAAGCGCGCCTGCGGCAGCCTTCGAGCTCCGACCGCCGATGTCGGTTGTTCTGTGGGGCCGAGCGCTCTGTGTACTCGTGCCGCTGGCGATCTGGTTCGCGCCGCTGCAGCTCGAGCCGCGCGCGAAACATGCGCTCGCGATCACGCTGGGCGTCGTCATCGCGTGGATCACACAGGCGTTCGATCATGCGCTGGCCGGCCTGATGGGCTGCTATTTGTACTGGGCTCTTGGAGTCGTCAAGTTCGAAGTCGCTTTCTACGGCTTCTCGAATTCCACGCCGTGGTTTCTGTTTGGCGCGCTGCTCTTCGGAGCAATGGCCACCAAATCGGGGATCGCCCGTCGCCTCGCGTATCTGGTCATGCGGAGCGTGGGGCACAGTTACACTCGCTTGCTTCTCGGTCTGATCCTCTCCGATTTCATTCTGACGTTCCTCGTCCCGTCCGGAATCGCGCGCGTCGTGTTGATGGCAGCGGTCGCGCTCGGACTCATCGAAGCGTTTGGCGTCGGGCCGGGCAGCAACATCGGGCGCGGGATGTTCATCATCCTGACGTACACCGCGACGGTTTTCGACAAGATGATCATCGCCGGTGCGGCCTCCATTACAGCGCGGGGGATCATTGAGCGCATCGGCCAGGTGCCGGTCCTGTGGAGTCAATGGTTTCTTGCATATCTGCCGTGCAATTTATTGACGATCCTCATCGCCTGGCTGCTCGTCCTCAAGCTTTATCCACCCGAAAAACCCGATTTGCCCGGAGGAGCAGGACATCTCGACGAGGAACTGCGCCTGATGGGACCGTGGACGACCCTCGAGAAAAAAACGGCGGCGCTGATGCTCATTGCGGTGACCTTGTGGATGACCGACCTGTGGCACCACATTCCAGCGCCGCTCATTGGTCTCGGCATCGGCCTCTTTGCAACGCTGCCTAAGGTCGGCGTCCTCGATGTCAATGACGTCAAGCGCGTCAATTACCTGGCTATTTTTTTTGTGGCGGCGGCATTGAGCACCGGCGAGGTCTTGCGCAATACGAAGGCGCTCGACTTTCTCACCAGCATCATGGTGGCCTGGATTCAGCCGTTCATGACGAATCTCTTCACCGGCAGCCTTGCCTTGTACGTGACGGCCTTCGTCTATCACATTTTCCTCGGTGACGAAGTAGGGATGCTCGCGACGTCGCTTCCGCCGCTGCTCAATTTTGCGCACGCTCACGCACTCAACCCTCTGGTCATTGGAATGATCTGGACATTCGCGGTGGGCGGAAAGATCTTTATCTATCAGTCTGCCGTTCTGGTGGTGGGCTATTCGTATGGCTATTTCGATGCCCGCGACATGCTGCGGGTCGGAGCCTGGCTCACGCTCGCGCAGGCAATCATCCTCGTCATTATGGTTCCACTGTATTGGCCACTCATAGGCCTTGCCTGAGGCAAGGGGGAAAGGGATAACGCATTGATGAACGGATTGGTATGGAGCGCCGGCGGAATCGGATTCCTGTTGGGGATAAGGCATGCACTGGATCCGGACCATGTCGTCGCCGTATCCACGATCGCTACTGAACAAAGAAATCTGCTCCGCTCGTCACTGATCGGCGGATTCTGGGGACTCGGTCACGCATTGGCGCTCATGATTGCTTGCAGCGCGGTGCTCGCACTCAAGCTGAATCTCAGCGCTGGAGTCGCGGTGTGGCTCGAGAGCGGTGTGGCGCTGATGCTGATCGTCCTGGGCATCCGCGCGATTCGCCTTGGCTTTCGCGACTGGACGATTCACGCCCATCGTCACAATCACGATGGGCACGAACACGTGCACCTCCATCAGCACCACAAGCAAGAGGCGCACAGCAATCATCAACATCGGCACATTCTCGGTTTCGGTCTGCGTCCGTTCTCGATCGGCATTGCGCACGGGCTGGCGGGCAGCGCGGCCTTGGCCATCGTGGCCGCCGCAACGACGTCTTCGCTCGCGGCCGGACTCTTCTACATCGGCATGCTGGGCGTCGGCTCGGCGGCCGGAATGATGATGCTGACCGCGGTCATGAGTCTGCCTCTGGTCGTTCTGACGACGCGATTTCGAACCTTCCGCGCCGGAGCACAGCTCGCGGCCGGCATCGGCAGCATCGCATTTGGCCTGTGGTGGATGTGGATGGCACATGCCTGAGAAAGAGATGAAGGACTGGATCGGTCGCTATCGCGCAGGGCGCATCTCGCGCCGGGAGTTCGTGGAGCGCGCCTCGGCCGCAGGACTCGGACTTCTCGCGACGGAAGCGGTGCTGGCATCGGTCGACGGCAAGAAGATGCCGTCGCACTCTCATGATCACCAGGCTCACGAACACAATCCGAATCAGACGAACGTCAATCCGTATATCGAGTGGCGCGCAGGCGAAGGAATTCCGATCATCACCGATTACTCGATTGCGAATCTCCGTGCTGTCGACGTAAAGCCCTGGAAGCGGATGAACGCCAGCGGTTCGTACATCGACCTCAAGGGCGGCGAAGGCGTCAATGACGGCTACATTTGTGAGATCGCGCCGCACAGTAAGACGTCCGCGCAGCGGTATCTATTTGAAGAAGTCGTGTACATCCTCAGCGGCGAAGGTGAAACCGTCATCCGCAGCGGAGGTCATGAACAGACGCTCAAATGGAAGGCTGGCTCCGTCATTGGACCGCCGCTCAATGCATGGCGGCAACACGTGAACACAGGCAGTCAGCCTGCGCGCTTTCTGGCAATTACAAATGCGCCTGTCGTTATCGATCTCTTTCACAATACTGAATTTGTCTTCAACAACGATCATGTCTTTCGCGATCGCTACAATGGTGATCCCTCTTTCTTTGGTGCCAGCAGCGACAAGCTGCATCACAAGCAGACGTCAGCAGAGGAGAGCGAGCAGTCCGGCGGAGTCTACACATGGGACAGCGGATTTGTGCCCGACGCGCGCGCCATCGGTCTGAAAGTCAGCAGGGAGCGCGGCGCTGCCAACTCCCGCATCGAGCTGCAGCTCTCCGACAACACGATGCAGGCCCACATCTCCGAGTTTGAAGTCGGCACGTACAAGAAGGCGCATCGACACGGTCCGGGCTCGCACGTCGTCATGCTCAACGGCACCGGCTACACACTGATGTGGAAGGGATCTCCGAAATTTTCTGACGCCCCCGACCACGTTCGAGTCGATTTCACCGAGGCCAGCTTATTCGTCCCGCCGGACGGATGGTTCCATCAGCATTTCAATACCGGTCAGAATCCGGCGCGCTACCTGGCTGCCACCTGGGGCGGCGACGGCAAGTGGTTCATGCGCGCGTTAGGCGGCGGCGGGCGCACGCATCGGCTCGGCAAGACCAGCATCCGCAAAGGCGGAAATCTCATCGAATACGAAGATGAGGATCCCGCCATTCGCGAGATTTTCGAGGCAGAGCTGCGAAAGAACGGCGTCGAGAGCCGCATGAAACCGAAGGGAGCATGAGCGTGTCAGACATCGACTTCATCGACCAGTTGTGCATCGGAACGGTCTCGCGGCGGGCGTTCATGGAGAAGATCGCCGCGGCCGGCGCAGGCGTTTCGCTGCTGGCGGCATCGGCACTCGGACAACAGAAACCGGAGCCGCAACCCGACGCCGAGAATCCGAAGTACAGCCCGGAGAACATCGGCGGCGGCGGGCGGCTCGAACGCAACTTCTATCGCGACTGGATCCGCAGGAGCAAAGTGCCGATGGTCGAGGGCTACTCGATCTACGACGCGCGTGATCAGGAGGCGCTGCCCTGGCCGGAGATCGGCGGCAAGGGTCTCTATCTCAATTTCTCGGGCAACGTCCACATGGACGGCGTCATCGTCGAGATTCCGCCTGGCAAGGCGCTCGTCCCTCGTAGACATTTATATGAGCAATTATTGTATGTATTAAAGGGACGCGGCCACACGCGCCTGGGAGAGACGAAGAATGGTCCCCGAGTTTCGTGGGCCGAGGGCAGCCTTTTTACAGTGCCGCTCAATGCCGTTCATCGTCACTTCAATGACGACACGTCGCATCCGGCGCGCATTCTCGCAGTCACTACGTTCCCCTTCATGATCCAGGTTTTTGGCAATCTCGGATTCATCGAGAACTCCAAGGCCGAATTCCCCGAACGCTTCCACGGCCAATCGGATTTCTATTCGGCCTCGGCGCAAACGCACAAGCGCTGGTGGAAGACGAACTACGTCCCCGATCTCCGGAGCGCCAAAGTGATTCCGTGGGAAGAGCGTGGCAAAGGGAACGAGAGCGTCTTTTGGGAAATGGCGGGCAACACGATTCTCGAGCCGCACGTGTCGGAGTTTCCAGTGGCGACGTACAAGCTCGGCCATCGCCATCCCTATGAGGCAATCATCCTGACGCTCAATGGCAAAGGGTTTTCGCTCTTTGGCAGGAACGGCCTGCGCGACACGGACAATCCGGGGAAGATCGATTGGAAGGCCGGCTCGATCATCTCGCCGCCGTACTTCTGGTATCACCAGCATTTCAATACCGGCGATACAAAAGCGCGCTATTGGGCCATTACGGAGGGCGATTTTCCAAAGAGGCTCGGCATCCCGCTGGATGTCGAACAGATCGAGGCCCCGCAAGAAGATCCCGCCATCAAGAAGCGATTCGAGCGCGAGTTAGGCCGTCAGATGGTCGGCGCGATTCTGCCGAATCCCGGACTGCATCACGATCATCATCACGACCACGATCACCACGATGGAGACGATCATCACCATGCCTGACGCTCTGGAAGGTCTGCGGGTCGTTGAATTCGGCGCCTATGCCGCCGGACCGGCGATCGGGAAATACCTCGCCAACTTCGGCGCGCAGGTCGTCCATGTCGAATCGGTCGAGCGCCCTGACGGCTTCCGCTTGCAATACCCGCCGTTCAAGGACGGCGTCGTCGGAATCAATCGCTCGGCGTGCTTTTCATACTTCAACGATTCCAAGTACGGCGTGACTGTCAATCTCAAGATGAAGGAAGGGACGAACGTCGCGCGCCGGCTGTGCGATTGGACCGACATCGTGATTGAGAACATGCGGCCCGGTGTCATGGAGCGTCTCGGCCTCGCTTACGACACTCTCAGCGGCAGCAATCCAGGACTGATCATGCTCAGCACCAGCAACATGGGGAAGACCGGCCCGCAGGCCGGACATCCCGGGTTCGGCTCGCAGCTCTCGTCATTGAGCGGCTTTACGGAGCTCATTGGCGAAGCGAGTGGCCCTCCAAATCTCTTGTACGGTCCTTATATCGATTTGATTGCTGTCGCCTATGGCGGTGCCGCTGTTCTTGCGGCTCTCGATTATCGGCGTCGAGAGGGAAACGGGGTCTACATCGATCTGTCTCAGTACGAAGCGGGTCTGCAATTTCTCAGTCCAGCGTTGCTCGATTACGCCGCCAATGGCGTTATGGCAGAGCGGCGCGGCAATCGCGATTCGGCGGCCGAACCGCATGGCTGTTACCCGTGCCGAGACGGCGAATGGATTGTGGTCAGTTGCTGGGATGACGCCGAACGCAAACGGCTGGAACAGTTGACGGGCGGCTACGCGCTGGCCGCGTGGACCCGCAATCGCGACGCGCGGGAGTTGATGGATCGATTGCAGAGCGCTGGCGTGCACGCCGCGATCGTCAACACCATGAAGGATCTTTTCTCTGATCCGCAATTGGGCGCGCGCGATATCTGGCAATCGATTCATCACGCCGAGATCGGCCGGCAGCACTATCGGATGACTTCATATCAATTGAGTGAGACCCCCGGACGCGTCCGCCGTCCCGCCCCCCTCCTCGGCCAGGACAACGACGAAGTGCTCACGAATTGGCTCGACACCGACACAAACGAATACCAGGAGATGACGCGATGACCACACTGGTTGAAGAAAAACAAGCAGCCGGCCGCGCGACGCGCGACGTGACCTCGCTGCGCAAGGCGCTGGAGTTCCTGCAGTCGCAAGGCGATGTGCTGACCACCGACGTCGAGGTCGACCCCGATCTCGAGATCACCGGCTTGCAGAAGCATCTCGACGGCGGGCCGGTCCTCCTCTTCAATCATGTGAAAGGCAAGCCGCACACCCGCGCCATCACAAATCTCTTCGCCGACATCAATGTCGTCGACAAGATGTTCGCGTTCGAAAGCCCGACCGACCGCGTAAAGAAGATCGCATACGCGCTGACGCATCCGATCAAACCGGTCGAGGTACCGCAGAGCAGCGCGCCGTGTCAGGAAGAGGTCATTACAGACGATCTCGATGTCAACAAATACATCACGGCCATAAGACACACAGCATTAGAGACCGAGCTGACCGTAGGGAGCGGTATTAGTTGTGTTGTAGGCGAGTATTTCAAGGGCGGCAGCCACATTGGCTACAACCGCATGAACTTCCGTTGGGGCAATGTCGCCACTTTCCAGGCGTCGCCAGGCTCGCACATGTGGCAGATCATCACGGAGCACTATCGCGACGAAAAGCCGATTCCGCTGACGATGTGCTTCGGCGTTCCGCCTGCTTGCACGCTCCTGGCCGGCGGCGGCTTCGATTATGTGATCCTGCCAAAGGGCTGCGATGAAGTCGGATGCGCCGGCGCCGTGCAAGGCACGCCCATCAACATCGTGAAGGCGCGGACCGTGGACGCGTGGGCGATCGCGGAGTCGGAATATGTCCTCGAAGGTCTCCTCTACCCGCGCGATAAACGCTATGAGACCGCCGAGGCCGAGAAGGCCGGTGTGCAGGGGAAGTATGCGTGGATACATGGGCAAGGCCTATAAGGCACCCACATTCCACGTCACGGCGATTACAATGCGCAAGCGGTCGTCGCGCCCAATCATTTTCCCGTTAGGCGTACATACCGCCGACGACAGCAACATCGACACGACTGTTCGCGAAGCTGCCATCTACGAGCTTTGCGAGCGCCTGCAGCCCGGCATCGTTCAAGACGTACACATTCCGTATTGTCTGACCGATTGGGGCGGCGTCATCATCCAGGTCAAGAAGCGCAACAGGATTGAAGAGGGGTGGCAGCGCAACTTCCTGGCCGCGATCCTCTCGTGTAATCAGGGAATGCGACTCGCGATCGCCGTGAGTCCCGATGTCGACATCCGCAGCATGGACGACATCATGTGGTGTTTGACGACGCGGGTGAATCCGCACACCGACATTCTCAATCCGCTGCCGGGCGGCATCGGCCAGACATTCCAGCCCGCGGAACGCATGACGGCCGGCGAAAAAGAATGGACCGCGTCTAACACGCGATTCGAAGGCGGAATGGGAATCGACGCCACTGTACCGTTTGGCTATGAACAAGATTTCCAGCGGCCGGTCTATCCGGTCGACAGAGTCGATCCATTCAAATTCTTCACACCTGCACAAATCTCAAAGGCTAAGGAACGGATGCGAGGTTGGGTAGAGGTGCTGGCCCGTACCGGGCGGTAGGACGAGCCAACCATCATGGCGCCGCAAACGCAGAAACCAAGGAGGCAACGCATGTCGCGAACCGCGGCAGTTCTCATGATTCTCCTGGCACTCTTGTGCCTGACTCCAATAGCGACCGGCCAGGTCATCACCGGCACGATCCTGGGCAGCGTCACTGACGAATCGAAAGCGGTGCTGCCGGGCGTGACGCTCACCATGAAGAATCTCGACACCGGCGAGACGCGCACGGTGACGAGCGACATCGGTGGCCGATATCGTGCGCCGGGGCTGGGTCTCGGCCGCTATGAGGTGCGCGCCGAGCTGGAGGGCTTCCAGACGAGAGTGCGGACGGGAATCACGCTCGCCGTCGGTCAGGAGGCGGTCGTCAACTTCGCTCTCGGCGTGGCGAAGGTGACCGAGGCGATCGTGGTGAGCGGTGAACCACCGCTGGTCAACACGACCGAATCGAGCGTCAGCTATGTTGTGGACGAGAAAAAGATTCGCGACCTTCCGTTGAACGGCCGCGATTATGCGCAGCTGATTCTGCTGCAGCCGGGGGTCGTCCAGAGCCGAGCCAGCGTCGGATCTTCGGATGTCGGATATGGCGTGAAGATCTCGGTCGCCGGTTCTCGACCCAATCAGAACCTCTTCACGCTCGACGGCACCGATTACAACGATGCCCTCAACAACACGCCCGCGAGCGCGCAAGGTTATATGACCGGTGTCGAGACGATCAAAGAATTTCAAGTTCTGACCAACACGATGAGCGCCGAGTATGGACGCGCGAGCGGCGGCGTCTTCAATGTCGTCACCAAGTCGGGGACGAACGACTTCCACGCTTCGGTGTTCGAGTTCCATCGCGACAACAAGCTCGACTCCAAGAACTTCTTCGCTGATGAGAAGCCCGACTTTCGACGCAATCAGTTTGGCGGCGCGCTGGGCGGCCCGCTCGTTCGCGATCGAACGTTCTTCTTCGGCAGTTATGAGGGTTTGCGCGAGCGCAAGGACATCACGACTGTGGCAACAGTTCCCGACGAGAATGCCAGGACCGGCGCTCTGCCGGGAGCGACGCCGTTCACCGTCAATCCACTGATTCAGCCGTATCTCGCGCTCTTCCCGCACGCGAACGGCCCTCTGATTCTGGATAGCAAGGGCGCGCCGACCGGGACGGCGGTCTTTACCGGCGTCACTCCGCGTGCCTCGACTCAAAACTTCGGCATGCTGCGATTCGATCAGAATTTCTCCGACCGTGACACGGGCTTCGTCCGGCTGCTGCAGGACGCCTCCGTCATCGATCAGCCGGTCTTTTATCCGACCTTCCCGAATATCGTTCGCAATCACAAGACAGTCGGGACGCTCGAGGAGCGTCACATGTTCTCGACGACGACGCTGAACGAGGTTCGCGTCGGCATCAATAAGTCCAAGCCGGTGGAGGATGTCAATCCGATCGATCCGCATAGCGATATCGCCTTCGTGCCCGGAAAGGCATTTGGATCGGTCAATGTCACCGGCCTAACAGAAGTCGGAACCGACAGGACAAATCCCAAACAGTTCGCCGCTGATGAATATCAGGTCACCGACACGGTCTCCTTTGTTTCGGCCCGAAATGACATCAAGACCGGCTTCAACTTCGCGCATTTCCGCTACAACGGGTTTTCGGAATCGCGCAGCCGCGGCCGGCTGAACTTCAGAAATATGTCCGACTTTCTGAAGGGCAACGTGAACACCTTCGAGATCGCCAAGCCGGGATCGGACTTTGCGCGCGATTATCGGCAAAACCTCATCGGCACATTTGTTCAGGACGACATCACGATCACGCCTCGCCTGGTCGTGAATGCCGGCGTGCGTTGGGAGTTCGTCACCGATCCAACAGAAGCAAACGGCAAGATCTCGAACCTCCGCAATCCGCTGGATTCGCAAGTGACGGTCGGCGGGCCGCTGTTCAAGAATTCGACTAAGAAGAACATCGCTCCGCGCCTCGGCTTCGTGTGGAACGTGACAGGTGACGGCCGAACCGCGCTCCACGGCGGATGGGGCATGTTCTATGACCAGCCGCTTTTCTCGACCTGGCGCAATCCGATTTTCCGTGGATTGCCCTTTGTCGACAGGGCCACCATCAGCGCGCCGAAACTGCCCATCGATATCACCAAAGTGGCGACCACTGGCGTCTCGGACACGGAAGTCTTCGTCTATGACCTCCATCCGATTTACACCGAGCATTACAACCTGAACCTGCAGCGCGACCTCGGCTTCTTCAATACGACACTTCTGGTCGGGTACTTCGGATCGCGCGGAATCAATCTGCTCGGACAAGGCGATGTCAACATCGCGATCCCGACCATTCAGCCCGATGGCAGCGAGTTCTTTCCGGCCGGTTCCAAGCGGCGCAATACGAATTTCGGTGTCCAGCGCATGATCATGCAGGGCTTCGGCTCGAAGTACAACGGCGTGCACGTGGGTCTGCAAGAGCGCCGCACTCGAGGATTCCAGTACCAGGTGTCTTATACATACGGCAAGTCCATGGACAATCGATCGGGATCCGGTGGCCGCCAGGAATATGAGAACGGTCAGGCGAGAACGTTCGACCCCTTCAACAAGAGCCTCGATTGGGGTCCATCGGATTTCGATGTTAGACACAATCTGATTGCGAATGCCTCGTACGATCTGCCATTGGGCAAAGGACGACTCCGCGAAGGCTGGCAGATCAACATGATCGGCACATACGCCGGCGGCGTTCCATTCACGCCGGTCATTGCCGGCGATCAGGACCGCGATGGATCGACCGACAACATCAGCCGGCCCGATCTCGTCCCGGGCTGCAATCCCAATAACGTACCGGGCGGCCGCGGTCCCAATATGTGGTTCAACCCGGCGTGTTACGTGCCGTCGGCGCCAGGCACGCGCGGAAATGCAAAACGCAACAGTCTGCGCGGGCCCGATCTCAGGCTGCTGGACATGGCGCTTGTGAAGACGACCGCAATTTCCGCAGGCTATCAGGCGCAGGTGCGATTCGAGGTCTTCAACGTACTGAATCGCGCGAATTTCGATTTGCCTGCCAATACGACCGACGGCGAAACAATTTATAGCTGTCCGTGTACACTCGACGCGGCCGGAAAGCCGGTGCAGAAACAGCTCCCGGATGCCGGCAAGATCTTCCAGACCGTCACCGATGGCCGCTCGTTCCAGCTCGCTCTGAGGTTGTTGTTCTGATGCGGAATCTGATCGCCCGGCTGTTTCGAGGTCGCATCGCGTCGCGCGATTTTTCAAATCGCCTGACGCAGATGGACTACGGCCGGGCGACCTCGGAATCCATCCAGGATTCAGTTTCGAACTTCAAAGCCGAGCCTTACAGCGAAAAGACTCCATACAAGCAGTGGATCGAGAGCGAAGGCATTCCGATCCACTCCGGCTATCACATGGCCGACGTGCGAACTCTTTCGCTCGGAAATTGGGAGCGACTCGGAACGGAAGGAGCGCATGTCGTCCTCGAAGGAGCGGAGGGGACCGACGCCTCTTACATCTTTCAGATGCCGGTCGGCGGCAAGACAAAACCTCAACGCTACCTCTTCGAGGAAGTCATCTACGTTCTAGAGGGAGAGGGAGAGACAACGGTTTGGCACGATCGAGGAAACAAATACTCGTTCCGCTGGAACAAGGGGGCCTTGTTCTCTCCCCCTCTGAATGTATGGCGGGAGCACGCGAATCGCGGCCAGGTTCCGGCGCGACTGATCTCAGTGACCGACCTCCCCATCGTGATGGATCTTTTTCACAATGCCCGATTCATTTTCAATAACGATTTTGTCTTTACCGACCGCTACAACGGTCAAAAGGATTTTTTCGAATGCGGACCTCACAAGATCCGCAAGGGAGGGAGCGCTCCGGGCGTTACCGGCGCCGCCAAGACTCGCGATAGCTACGAATGCAGTCTGATCCCCGACGCGCGAACGCTGACGCTGTTCGACGCGCCTGCGCGCGGCCGTAAGAATCGCAATGCCGAGATTCAGCTCGCCGACAACACTCTTCAATGTCACGTGTCTGAGTTTCCGGTCGGGACCTACAAGCGCGCGCATCGACATGGCCCTGGCTCGCATGTTCTGGTGATCGGCGGACGTGGATACACGCTCTTGTGGAAAGACACGCCGCGTTTTTCCGACTCCCGAATCCAGATGCGCGTTGACTGGAGCGACGGAAGCATGTTCGTGCCGCCTGATCATTGGTTTCATCAGCATTTCAATTCCGGCGCCGATCCCGCGCGCTACATGGCCTCGACCTGGATCGGCGGAAAGTATTTTGCCGAGGGGCTGGGTGGCGGCGGGAGGACGCATCGGTTAGGCACAGTGTCCGTGCATCACGGCGGCAACATGATCGACTATCCGGACGAGGACCCCGCGATCCGCGCTTTGTACCAAGAGGAATTGAAGAAATTCGGCATTGAGATCGAGATGGGATGAAGACGATCGCGGCGGCGCTTTTATTGTGGGGTGGTCTGAATCCCGGGCCGGGGAAAGATCTCGTCCTGACCGCATGTGTTCAATGCCACGATCTTCGTTGGGTCGAATCACAGCATAAGAGCGACGCTGCGTGGCGACGCACCGTCAATGAGATGGTCTGGCGCGGCGCGCCGCTGATGCCCGGCGACGTCGATGTCATCGTGCGCTATTTATCCACCCCCCTCACCCCGTCCCCTCTCCCCGCGAGCGGGGAGAGGGACGGCGTGAAACTTCCCCCTGGCGACGGCCGCAATCTCGTCATCGCAACGTGCGTGCAGTGTCACGGCCTCGAGACGACGACGTCTCAGCGCAAGACGCTCAAAGAGTGGCACGAGTCGGTCGAGCGCATGGCACACCTGGGCGCAAAGCTCAATGGCCGTGAAATTGAGACTGTCACGCAGTACCTCGCCAAGGCGTTTGGGAGGCAGCCATGAAGAGTTTGACGATCATCGTCTTCCTCACCGCAGTGACGCTCGTCGCCGCCACACCTGGGGTTGTCGTCATCACGCCACTCGGCAGTCATGCCGGAGACTTCTGCCGGAATGATCGCGCGCTGCTCTTCGAGGATCCGACCGGCGTGCGCGTGTTGTGGGATCCGGGCCGCACTATCGCCGGCGAAAGTGATGATCGCCTGGGCGACATCCACGTGCTCGTTTTATCGAGCGTCCATTCCGATCACATCGGCGAAGTGAAGAAGAATTCGGCCTCGCCCGGAACCTGTGCGGCCCCCGGAACGGTGTCGGCCGCGCCGAATTCGAATGCCGCGTCGATCGCGGCTGCGAAGAATGCGGTCGTCTTCACGGGCGGCGAAATGTCGGATTTCGTTGCGCGGAAAATCCAGAATATCCGTGGAAGCGCCACCGCCGCCTGCCCGGCCGCTGGCCTGACCAGCGAGGTTGTTGTTCCAAGAACCGACCCCTGCACTGCCACGCTGCGGCCGGGTGGAAGCCGGACGGTGCGGTTCAATAACGCCACCGCCGGCGTCAAGATCGCCGTTGTTCCTGCGTTTCACAGCAACGGCATCCCGGCCGCTCTGGTAGATTCGCCCAGCGTGGCGGCTGGAACCACTGCGTATGGCGGCAATGACGGCGGAGCGGTCCTGCAGTTCACAAATGGCCTTTCCGTTTATCTCACTGCAGACTCCGGGATGTTCGGCGACATGGAAGCCATTGTGAAGCGCTATTACAAGCCTTCGGTAGTCGTCATCAACATGGGCGACACTGCCACAATGGGGCCCGACGAAGCAGCGTTTGCGGTCAGGGAGTTGATCAAGCCCCGCACCGTGATTCCGTCCCACGGCAATGAGGCCGCCACGACCGGCGGCAATGTGAATTCAGGAACGCGGCTGGAGCGATTCATTCAGCTCGTCAGAGCGCCACGTCCCGATGCGAGCTGGGTGAGTCGTCTGACGTCGCCGCCGATCGAGGTCGTTCTCCCGCTCAGCGACGCGAAGATTCGATGCGACAGCGATGGGAGATGTCAGTAGCCCGATGCGAGAGCTCGCGCGCAATTTTCTGAACGGGCAGTTGTCGCGCCGCGATTTCGTGCGGCTGTCGACGGCCGCCGGCTTCAGCCTGGCGGCCGCAAAATCTGCCGCCGGCGCGCTGGAATCGGTCGTGCGCACGACGGCGCCATCGACGCGCACCTTTCAGGGAACGGGGGGCGAGCTGGTCGCCGAACAGCTCCGCGCCATGGGCACGCGATTCGTCTTCGTGTCCAACAGCTCCGGCATGGGAGCGCTGGCGGACGCGCTCGTGGATCGCGCCGAGATGCAGTTCATTCAATCGCCGTCAGAGCATCAGACTGTCGCGATCGCCGACGGATATGCAAAAGCAACCGGACAGCCGTCGTTCGCGGGCTTCAGCCGCGTCGGCGGACCGCTCGCGAGCGCCAACATGTTCAATGCGATGAAGGACCGCACGCCCCTGGTCGTGATGACCGATCACACCGATACCGGCGCCGATGGTCGCGATGGCGCCGAGGATATCGACGACTGGCTGGAGGCTTTCAAGCAGTACACGAAGTGGCGATGGATCGCGAAGGAGGGCCACCGCATTCCGGAGTGGCTCGCGCACGCGTTCAAGATTGCGTCGACGCCGCCTGGAGGCCCGGCTTTTCTGCGCGTGCCGCGAAACGTTCTTTATCAAAAGGACATCACGGGCGAGATTTTTACGAAGGAGAGCGTCTCCGTTCCGATGAATCTCGTTCCGAATCCGCGGGTAATCGAAGACGCCGCGCGGATGTTGATTGAAGCGGACAATCCGATCCTGTTCCTCGGATCGGAAGTATGGAGCTCCTGCGGGCGCGCGGACGTCGTCGAGCTGGCCGAGCTGCTCGCGATTCCAGTGACGCAGGGCTGGAGCTGGGCGGCCGATTTTCCGACCGATCATCCTCTCTACCTCGGCGGCTACGTTTATCCGCTGCGCTATCCGAAAGAGATCGATCTCTTCGTAAACCTCGGCGTCAAGATGCCCGATCAGGGCAGCGGCCCGCCGCTGGTGCCGCGCAGCGCGAAGATCATTCACGGCCGCATCGAGAGCACTCAGATCGGGATCAACTATCCGACCGATGTTGCGATCGTCGGCGACGTCAAAGAGACGGCGCGTTCGCTCGTGCAGGCGATCAAGTCGATGGCCACCGCCGAGCGTCTCGTGTCAATCAAAAAACGCCGGTGGGACGAAGCCACGCGCGCGATCGCCGCGATGCGCAAGGCGTACATCGATTCGGCGCATGAGGAATGGGACACGGCGCCAGTTACCTGGCCACGGCTTCTGCTCACGCTCAATGAGATGCTCGATACCGACGCCGTGATCGTCGAGGAAGTCGGAACCGAAGATTGGGTGCTGCGCTCGTTCAGCTTCGCGGATGGCAAGAAGATGAAGGTCGGGCGCACGTTAGGCCGCGCGTTAGGCTGGGGCGTGGGCGCATCGGTGGGCGTGAAGCTCGCGATGCCCGACCGTCAGGTCGTCGCGCTGCAGGGTGACGGCGGATTTCTATTCGGACAGTCGGAAGCGCTGTGGTCGATGTCGCGCTACGACGTTCCGATCATCACGGTCATCGGCAACAATCGCAGCTACGACGAGCCGCGCAACAATATCTTCATGCGCGGCGGCGCCTCGCAACAGCAGAAGAAAGACATGATCTGCTACCTCGGCAGTCCGGATGTCGAATTCACCGACATCGCGCGCGCGTATGGAATTCGCGGCGAGCGCGTGAACAATCCGGGCGAGCTGGCGCCCGCGATTCAGCGCGCGATCGCCACGACACGCGATGGCCGGCCCTATCTGCTCGACGTCCGGGTCGCGCGCACCGGCATGGCTGCGGACTCGACCTGGTATCCACAATATTCAGTCGCGGCGACGAGAAAGCGGAAGGTCTGAGATGCTGCTCGCGCCGCATCGCGTTCTCGATCTCACCGGCCCGCTCGGCTACGTCTGCGGCAAAGTGCTGGCGGACCTCGGCGCCGACGTTGTGAAGATCGAGCCGCCCGGCGGCGACGCGCGCGATCTCTATTGGGTCGCGTCGAATGCCGGCAAGCGCTCGGTCGTGATCGATCTCGATTCCGAGGAAGGGCGCGCGACGCTGCGGCGTCTCATCGCGAAAGCAGATTTTCTCATCGAGAGTTACAAGCCCGGAACGCTCGACCACCAGAACCTGCACAAACTCAATCCGCGATTGATCATGGTTTCCATCACGCCGTTCGGCCAAACGGGGCCGTACGCGAACTACCAGGCATCGGACCTCGAGATCATGGCGCTCAGCGGCGCCATGTCGCTGGCCGGCGAAGAAGACGGCGAGCCGATGCGCGTCTCGGCGCCGCAGGCGGCGTGGTGGGTGGGCGTGGAGGCGGCCATGGGCGCGCTGACGGCGCTGGAATGGCGCGCCAATTCCGGGAAAGGTCAACATGTTGACGTTTCGGCCCAGGCGGCGGTACTGTCGGCGATCGCGCACGCCCCCGCGTTCTGGGATGTCAATCGAATCAATCCGCTGCGCGCCGGCATCTATGTCACGGGCCGCAGCGTGACCGGCGCGAAGATGACCGCGCTCTGGCCGTGTCGCGACGGCTGGATCAACTTCATCATCTACGGCGGCACCGCTGGCCGTCATACGAACCAGCAGCTCGTGGCGTGGATGGATGAAAAAGGATTCGCACTCGATTCGCTCAAGGCGATCGACTGGTCGACGTTCACCGTCACATCGTTGACCCAGCAAGACGTCGATCGTCTCGAGAAGCCAATCGGTGCGTTCCTCGCGACGCTGACAAAACAGGAATTCCTCGAGGCCGCGCTGCAGAGAGAGATGCTCGGCTATCCTGTTTCCACAGTTGCCGATATCTTCAAAGATCGGCAACTCGCCGCTCGAGCGTTCTGGAGTGAAGTGCTCGATGCGACAACCGGCAGTACGATCAAGGCGCCCGGCGGATTCGCGATCGTCAATGGTTCGCGAATCCCCGCCGGCCCCAGAGCGCCTCGCGCCGGCGAACACAATGACGAGATCCTGATGGCGAAGGAAGGTAGCGTATGAAGGTAGCAACCGCAGGCGACGAATCATCCGGACCGGAGCAGGCCGTCAAGGAAGCAGTTGAGCCGCAGGAGTCTCAGCCCGGCGCTTCGCGGCATCACTTCCGTTATCGCGATCTCCGCGAATGGATCGCGGAGGCCGACAAGCTCGGCGAAGTGCGCATTGTGAAGGGCGCGACTTGGCAGGAAGAAATCGGGATGTGCGCCGACATCGTCATGCATTCCGACGCCGCTCCCTGTGTCATCTTCGACGAAGTCCCAGGCTGTCGAAAGGGCTTCCGCGTCCTAACAAACTTCTTCGGCGGCAAGCGCAAGAACATGACCCTCGGCTATCCATTGGAATTGAACAAGCTCGAGCTGAGTGAGGCGTTCTTACAGGACTCGCTCAAAGAGATGAAGACGATTCCTTATCAGGAAGTCGACGACGGTCCGATCTTCGAGAACATCATGATTGGTGACGACGTCGATGTGACGAAGTTCCCAACTCCGGTCTGGCATGAAGCGGACGGGGGGCGCTACATCGGCACGGGAAGCTTCAACGTCACACGCGATCCCGAAGAGAACTGGGTCAACCTCGGCACCTATCGCGTCATGATCCACGACGCGAAGTCGGTCGGCTTCTACATTTCGCCTGGAAAGCACGGGCGTATCCATCGCGACAAGTATCAGGCCCGCAATGAACCGATGCCTACCGTCATTGTGTTAGGCGGTGATCCACTGACCTTTCTCATGGCGTGCAGCGAGACGCCTTATGGGATCTGCGAATACGACATTGTGGGTGGATTGCGTGGAGAGCCGGTTCGAGTCGTGCGTGGCAAAATCACCGGACTGCCAATCCCTGCCAATGCCGAGATCGTTCTGGAGGGCTTCGTCGATCCACAGAAGCGAAAAAAGGAAGGGCCATTCGGCGAGTGGACCGGCTACTACGGCAGCGACATTCGCGAAGAACCGGTCCTCGACATCAAGGCGATTTACCATCGCAACGATCCCATCATCCACGGTTGCCCGCCCCTCCGCCCGCCCGACGAGCTGGCGCGGTACCGCGCCATCACGCGGTCGGCGCTGATCCGCCATAACGTCGAGCGCGCCGGCGTGCCGGACGTGAAGGCGGTTTGGGCGCACGAAGTCGGGTCATCGCGAATGCTGGTCGGCATCTCGATCAAGCAGCGCTACGCCGGACATTCGAAGCAGGCGGGACATGTCACTTCTCAATGCCACGCCGGCGCGTACTGTGGCAAATACGTCATCGTGGTCGACGAGGACATCGACGTCACCAACCTCGAAGAGCTGATGTGGGCGATGTTGACGCGCTCGGACCCGGCGACGTCGATCGACTTCATCACCAACGCCTGGAGCACGCCGCTCGACCCGCGCATCACGCCGGAGGATAAGGCGAAAGGGAATTACACCAACTCGCGAGCGATCATCGATGCCTGCCGCCCGTTCCATTGGCGCGACAAGTTCCCCAAGGTCAACATGCTGAGTGCCGAGGCGGCGCGGAAGGCGATGAAAAAGTTCGGGTATCTATTGAGCTGACGCGCGACTCATCCCGTCCCAAGGTAGAAGTTCGGTTTCCGGCGCAGCAGAGCGGCGAGGTGGGCCACCAGTTCAATTCCGATCAGGAGGAATCCGCCGATCCACAGATCGGGATAGCGAGCCAGTTTTATCGAAAAGAGTCGCGCTGTCATTGTCATGCCGAGATAGAGAAGGCAGCCGCCCACGAACCAAAATACCAGTCGCCCGAACAGTTGCAGGCCGCGGTTCTTCGGCAATCGAGAACGAATACCGTTGAGGAACGCTACTTCGACATAGTGGCCGCCGAGCGTGAACCACATCGCAAGAAGGGTGAATGGGCCGATCGAAGAGAGGTTTCCTCGCCGGACGGAGACTATCGTGCCGACGACGACGGCGATGAGCACGTTGCGTATGAGGGTTTGCCAGAGCGGCTCGCGGAAATGCTGCCATCGCTCGGTGATGCCGGCGGTCACAGGCCTGGACTCCTTTCGCCGCTATTTGCGGACCTCATGCCCCGGAAGCTGCCGCTCGAACGCCTTTCCCAATCGCGACTGCACGTCGTGAACGTGGCGCAGCATCTCGCGATGGGCGGCCTCGCCGTCGCGGCTGCGGATGGCATCCAGGACGCGCTGATGAAAATCGACGACGTGCCGTTTGACATCGCGGGTGATGTCGATCTTCGCGAAGGCTTCCAGCGCCAGGTCGGCCAGCGCGTTCATCATGATGATGAGCGGCAGGTTCTTGGTGCAATTCGCAACCAGGCGGTGGAACTGCAGGTCGTAGCGGCGAGGATCGCCGTTTCCCTTGATCGCGGCTTCTTGTTTGTTCACCAGATCTTCGATGCGGCGGATATCGTCGGCGTTCGCGCGCAGCGCCGCCAGGCGCGCGATCGGCGGCTCGAGCATCACGCGGGCCTCGGTCAACTCCTCGTGCGAAGTGCGGCCGAGGCGCAGCATGAGTGAGAGCGATCGGGTGACCGGCTCGTGGTCGACATCGGCGATGAACGCGCCGCCTTCAGCGCCGCGTTTCACGCGCAGCAGTCCCAGCTCGGCGAGAGATCGATACGCTTCCCGAACCGAAACCCGGCTGACGTTGAGTTTTTTCGCGAGATCGCGCTCCGCGGGCAGCTTCTCGCCCGGCTCCAGCTTTCCGCTCGAGATGCCGCGCTGAATGCGCCGCGCGATCGTTTCGGAAACGCGTCGCGGTTTCATTTCTTTTTCGCTCCCCAGCGGCGGAACAAATGGTGAGGAATGCGGAACTGATCGAGGATTTTGCCGACGGTCTGATTGATGATGTCGTCGACTGTCTTCGGCGCGTGATAGAACGCCGGCATCGGCGGAAGGATCACAGCGCCGATCTCGGCCGCGCGCTCCATGTTGCGAAGGTGGCCGAGGTGCAGTGGCGTTTCGCGGGGCACGAGGACGAGTTTACGCCGCTCCTTCAGCGTGACGTCGGCCGCCCGCACGAGCAGATCATCGCTGAACGAGTGTGCGATCGCCGCCAATGTCTTCATCGAACATGGCGCCACGATCATGCCGTCGGTCATGAACGAGCCACTGCTGACCGCGGCCGCCAGATCGTGATTGTCGTAAACGACGGTGGCGAGTTTCTCGACGTCCTCGACCTTGCGTCGCGCTTCGATCGGAATCGTCCGCCGCGCGCCATCGCTGATGACGAGGTGTGTCTCGACACCCGCGTCGTGCAGGACTTCGAGTGTGCGAATGCCGTAGATCGGACTCGACGAGCCGGCCAGACCGACGACGATGCGCACGGCCATAGATTATCGCGCCGCCTTTTTGATCGCCTCGGCCGCCTTGCGCGCGAACTCTTCCGATTGAAACCCGTAGACGCCGGAGTACTTCTTTCCGATCACTTGTGTGACGTCGAAGCTGATGCTCACGCCGAGGTCCGCGATCGCCTTGGCGATCTCGAATCCGAGGCCGGGACGATCGTCGCCTTCGATGAGAAGCGTCGGCTTCGTCGATGCCGCGAAGCCGGCCTTGGTGGCTGCGTCCGTCACTTTCTTGCCCGAGATCGGGCCGACTTCGATGATCCCGCGGTCCTTTTCGGCATACGCCATGATCACTTTCAAATCCGCGCCCGCTTTCGCGAGGGGCTCGAGGGCGCGGGCCAGCTCGCCCGGTTTATGCATCACTTCCTTGCGCCAGATGGTGACGTTTTCGACGGTGACGGCCATGGACACCTCCACAAAACGGCATTACATTGGTCAGACCATTGGAGAGTAGCACATGGCGGCCTACACCACCCAGACCATCACGCCCAGGTACCATCACGCGCTCCTCGGCTGGCAGGTTAAGAACTTCCCGGAGCTCGATTTTCTCGAGCGCAACTGGACGAAGTTCTTCGCGAGTCAGACGCCGTTTCAGCTCTTCGCGAAGATCGGGAAGCTCGGATCCGACAACATCGACCAGGGAAAGTTTGCGGGGCGGCCGCGCTTCGAGCGCGCCGGCGACATGGTCGGCAACATGTTCTACGCCGCACGCGACATCATCCGCGCGCAATGCTCGACCGAGCTCGCTTCGATTCAGCAGCACCGGCTGACGCTCGAAGAAGCACCCACCGATCAGATGAAGGTGGCGGTCCTTCGCGTCATGGCCGAGGAGCTGCGTCATGCCTATCAGATGTTCTGGGTGCTCGATCACGACCCGACGTGGAAGAAACCGGGGCACCCCGACATCGCGGCGGAGACGCTGGACGAGCTCTTGTCGATGGAGCTGGGCAGCCACGTGCTCGATGCCTTCAACATCCCGTTCAAAAATTTTCTCGACAACGTCGTCTTCGCCACGGTGATCGATCTGGTCGGCAAGTACCAGCTCGAGATGCAGAAAGTCTTCGCATACGCGCCGATGGCCCGTTCGATGAGCCCGATGCTGTCGGAAGAGGGATTCCACATCGGATCGGGGCGCAGTTTCCTGCGCGAGCTCGCCGTCCGCGCGACCGCCGGCGAAGGACGATTCTCGATCGCCGACATTCAGAAGACGATCAACGCCTGGTATCCACGCGGGCTGGAGATGTTCGGCAACGAACGCGGCGGCGAGACCAACGTCCAGTTCAGCTTCAAGGATCGGACGAACGGCACCGCGCAGAGCGAATACATCCGCGAGGTGCACGAAGTCCTCGAGCTGACCAACGCCGCGATCGTGCAGGCGAAGGTCAAGGGCATCAGCGCAGTCGATGCGCGCGCGATGGCACGTCAAATCCGCGAGACGCGAGAAGACCATTCAGGCATCACGGCCGACGATTTGCTCTTCGTGCCCGATGCGAGATTTTTCCGGCGTCGCGGGCCCCCAGAAATCGTCATGCAGCCATACGACCTCGAAGGTAAGCTTTTGCCCATCGCAGCTCCCCAATATCTCGAATATCTCGCTGGAGTTCTTCCCGATCGCTATCGCGCCACCGACGAGTTCCGCCAATATTCGGAGCAGTTGTTAGGCGGACAAGCGATAGGCGGGCGGTACGGCTGGTAGTTACAGCTCCGCCAGCGCCGAGCGCGTCACCTTGCCGCGGTCGTCGACCGGCATCGAGTCGATCAGCTTCACGAT